>JASUSX010000013.1 GCA_030445875.1 Clostridia bacterium | reverse complement strand
CCCCTCTACCAGTCGCTGTGGAGCACCCATGACGAAAGGGTGGGTCACCTGCTGCGGTACCGGCCGGGTAGGGTTGATTCTTTATTAAACCGGGCCAGTTTCAATGTCTTATACCGCACCAGCTGGAATTTGCCCGGACTGCCTGGGGCATTCCTCAGGAAGATGGGCCTGGACATCAACAGCGCGGTTGATAGGTTCGGCCCCTTAATGAAACTTGAAGCCCGGCTGGCGGCCCGCTTTCCCCTGCCCCTGGGCCTCAGCGGGTTTTGGGTGGGTGGGAAACCTTGAAGAAGGCCCTTTGCTTTTGCCTGGTCTGCTTCCTCCTCTCCCGGGCCATAGTGCTGGGATCTGCCTGCTTGACCTTTTACTCTTTTGATAAGCCTCCTGCCCCGCCCGGCTACGTGGAAAGCGGCCAGGGCCCCCTGGATGAGAAACCCCTCAACGTCCTTTATTTTTACGACGCCACCCACTATATGAAGATTGCCCAAGAGGGGTACACGCTGGCAGAAACGCCCTGGTTTCCGTTGTACCCCTTGCCGATAAAGCTGTTTGGCGGCACGCCGGCGGCAGGAGTACTGCTTTCCAACTTACTTTTTTTCATTGGGCTGGTAGGGCTCTATAAGCTGGCCGAGGCAAAGGGGGTTTTGCTGGCTTCAGTCTCTACGATAGGGTTGGTGTTTTCGGCTATCCACTCGGAATCCCTTTTCTTCTGCCTGGCGGCATGGTTTATAGTGGCGCTGGCGGCCGGGAAAAAGGAATGGGCAGGAATACTGGCCGGGCTGGCCGCCCTGAGCCGCCCGCCCGGGTGGGCGCTGGCCGCCTATCTGGCTGTAGCGGCTGTTGGGGAGTTAGTAAGGGGCGGTACAGGAAAAAGGTTTAAAAGCGTCCTGGCGCCGCCGGTGATTGCCGGGGTAATCGGCCTGGCTTACCCGGTATTCCTGCTGTGCCACTACGGACTGGCCGACATCCTGGCTGTCAGGAGGGAAGCGAGGACTTTCATGCCTTCTGGTGGGGGACCCTCACGGACCTGAGGCGGCTGGCGGCATTGAACGTTCCGGGGATGAAAGTGGTTATGATTATGATTTTAAACCTTTTTGGCTGGGTATTTGGTATTTATTGTTACGGCATTTTTCTCATCGCGGTTTACTGGTCTTTCGGCGCTGTATGCTTTGTTTATCCTCTCCTTTCCGGTGACGAAGGAAGGTTATGTCTTTGCTACCCACGGGCTTTTGCGATACGCCTGCGCCTGGCCGGCGGCCTACGGCGGCATGGCCGAAAATTTCGCCGGCAGGTTGGCGCTGGCGGTCCTGGCCGTGCTGATGGCAGGCATGGCGGTGATTATAGCCAGCCTGCTGGCTCAGAAGATATTTATATTTTGAAGGTTTTCTCCTCCTTGATAGTTGCCCAGCACTCCGCCCTTTGGGCTGGAATATGATGATTTTGTGTCCTCGGTTTTAACCGTGCGTTAAAATTTTTTGTGTGCCCAACATTAGCGTTATTTGTTAACATATTTTTTACTCCATATTAAAAATAAGGCAATCCGGGATTTACGAAATCTTAATCCCCCCCTGCTATGATAGAAAATAGCTACCAAATCCTAGCAGGGGGGTATTTTGTCTATGCTTAATTACCGTACCCTGGCGGCCCGCGGTGGCCACCAGAAGTTCCTCGCCCTGGTCCTGGTGCTGGCTCTATTAGCGGCCGCTTTCCTGCCCCTGGCGCCGGCGGAAGCGGCCCCGGTGGCCAAAAACGTCATCGTCCTGGTGGGCGACGGCATGGGTGCCACCCATACCACCCTGGCCCGCTGGTACAAGGGTGCGCCTCTGGCCCTGGACGAGATGGTCAGCGGCGCCGTACGTACTTATTCGGCGGATTCGCTGATCACCGACTCCGCCCCGGCGGCCACGGCCTTTGCCACCGGCTACAAGTCCAACGACAAGTTCATCGGCATCGCCGCCGCCACAGCGACCATCCCCGGGGCGAACACCCTGGACGCCGCCGACCCCTACCGGCCCCTGGCCACCGTGCTGGAGGGGGCGAAACTTCAGGGCAAGGCCACCGGCCTCGTCGCTACCTCCAACCTGCAGCACGCCACCCCGGCCGCCTTTTCCTCTCACTGGCACAGCCGCAGTAATTACGAAGAGATCGCCAAGCAGCAGGTTTACCAGCAGATAGACGTCGTCCTGGGCGGCGGCCGGCAGTATCTGCTGCCCCAGGAACAGGGCGGTACCCGCAAGGACGGCTTGAACCTCCTGGATGAACTGAAGAACATGGGCTATACCCTGGTTGACAATACCAGCGCCATGCTCCAGGCTGGCGGCAACAAGCTGTGGGGCCTCTTCGCCGCCGATGCCATGGCCTACGATTTTGACCGCGACCCGAACCAGGAGCCCAGCCTGGCCCAGATGACCCGCAAGGCCCTGGATATCCTCTCCCAGGACCCGGACGGCTTCTTCCTTTTCGTCGAAGGCAGTGAGATTGACTGGGCCTCCCACGCCAACGACCCGGTAGGGGTCATCAGCGAGACCCTGGCCTTTGACGCCGCCGTCAAGGAAGCCCTTGATTTTGCCAAAAAGGATGGCCAAACCCTGGTAGTGGCCTTCACCGACCATGGTAACGGCGGTATGTCCATCGGCAGCAAGGCCAGCGACCATACCTATTCCAAACTTAGCTTCGACCAGGTCGTCGCCCCTCTGCGCAAGGCCCGCCTCACCGGCCAGGGCGTAGAGGCCCAACTCAACGCCGACCGCAGCAACGTTGCCGAAGTAATGGCCCAGTACTATGGCATCACCGACCTGACACCGGAAGAAGTGGCCGCCATCAAGCAGGCCAAGCCCGGCTCCCTGAACGGCGTCATCGGCCCCATGATTAGCAAGCGCAGCTACATCGGCTGGACCACCAGCGGCCATACCGGTGAAGATGTATTCCTCTACTCCTACGGACCGGGCAAATTGACCGGGACGGTGGAGAATGCGGAAATCGCCCGCCAAGTGGCCGCCGCCATGGACCTGGACCTGAACGCCCTGAACCTGGAGTTATTTGTACCGGTGCGCCAGGCCTTTACTGACGCCGGCATCGCCTGGGATACCAGTAACCCGGCCCTGCCGAAAGTTATCGTAGAAAAAGGCGGCGTTAAGGCCGAACTGCCGGTGGGCACCAACCTGATGCTGGTCAATGGCGAGAAGCACTTCCTGCCGGGCGTGGTGGTTTACAGCCAGCCCAAGGGCGTCACCTACATGCCCCGGGCGGCGGCGGAACTGCTCCAGTAAAAAGCAGCCCTGCTCCCTGGTGGTTCTGGAACCGGCGCCTGGAAAACCGATTGTTAAATCTAGAAATAGCGATAAAGGCCGGGGAACCTGTCCCCGGCCTTTTGTCGAATTTTATTAACGAAAATCTAAGTTTAATTTAAAAATAGCTTAACGGGTCCTTAATATCCAGGCGTTACAATGAATACAGAAAGCATGAAGAGGTGACCCCCTATGAGCTTCCAGCCAGCGCCAATCAGCTACAGGCAGGAAGGTGCCCTGCTGGAAATGCGTACCGCCCGGCTGGTGGAAAATTGCCAGCGGGTCATCAGGGCGCGGGTAGAAGCATTTTTGGCCCGGCAGGCAGATGCAGACCTGGCCCGGAAGCTGTGGGACGGCGTTATCCAGCCCCGCGACCTGGCCAGGACGGTGTTACTGGAGGAAGAACTGCGGCAACTGCAGGCTGGTCTGGAAGTGGAGCTGGCTGGTAAAGCAGCGGTTGTTTTCCGTTACCCGGTACAATTACACCTGCATTTACCCCTACTAGCAGCAGTGAGCGGGGAAATAATAGCGGAGGAACTGGCGGCAGGTAAAGGCACTTACATCCTGGCCTGCTTCTTAAATAAGGTATGTAAAGAGGTCTGGAAACAGGCCAGCAGCGATCTGGCCTGGCCGTTGCAGAGGATGAAGCCAGCCAGGATGGTGACGACCCGTTATTTTACCATCCTTCCCGGGGAAGAAAGACGGCACTGCCTGCAGGAGTTAACCAGGATGGTTGCCGGTTGTAAACGCCACTGGCAGCAGCACCTGGAGGGGGAACTGGGCCGCCAGGTAGCGGCGCAGGTGTGGGCCCTCTATGATGCCCGCCGGCGGATTCTTACTGCAGGAGCGGAAAACGATAATATAGCTTAACTGTAGCCGCAGGGCTATTTTTTTATTTCCCGGGTTTACAAAAAATTAAACATGGACTAACACTAGTTTAACAGTGAGAAGGTACAATTTTCTTGTAAAAACCCGGCGGAGGGATACTGGTGGTCAGAATTCTGGTAGTTGACGATGAAGTGACCATCCAGGAGCTGGTGCGTTATAACCTGGAGAAGTCCGGGTTTGAAGTCCTGGTGGCTGGTGACGGTCCAACAGCCCTGCAGCGGATTGAAAAGGAGCCACCGGACCTCATTATCCTGGACTTGATGCTCCCCGGCATCGACGGGTTGGAGATCTGTCGCCGCCTGAAAAGCGACCGGGCAACAGCCTCCATTCCGGTAATCATCCTGTCGGCGAAGAATGACGAGCTGGACAAGGTCCTGGGCCTGGAACTGGGGGCCGATGACTATGTCACCAAGCCCTTTAGCCCCCGGGAACTGTTGGCCCGGGTCAAGGTCTGCCTGCGGCGCTTAAGCCTGCCGGCTCCTTTGAACCAGGGCCAGGCGACAATCAAGGTTGGGCCTTTCCTCATGCAGGTCCCGGAGTACCGCTTTTATGCCCACGGCCGGCCGGTCGAGCTGGCGCCCAAGGAGTTTGAACTGATGCGCTTCTTTCTGCTCAATGTAGGCAAAGTCCTGCGGCGTGAGCTCTTACTGGAAAAGATCTGGGGCTACGACTATATCGCGGATACCCGGACGGTGGACGTTCACGTCCGCCACCTGCGGCAGAAGATCGAGCCTGACCCGGGCAACCCCTTTTATATTGAGACTATCCGCCTGGTAGGCTACCGTTTCCGGGAAATCCCATCCTGAGAAAT
Organism: Clostridia bacterium; assembly: GCA_030445875.1. Lineage (GTDB taxonomy): Bacteria > Bacillota > DSM-521 > Neomoorellales > Neomoorellaceae > Neomoorella. The sequence goes on along the minus strand of JASUSX010000013.1, from coordinate 12,024 downwards.
CCCTCCGAGCAATCCCCGCTAATCATCCTCACCTATTTCCTTAATTCTGGCAGCGGTGGCCTCGATATTGGCGGCCGCTGTTTTTACGTCTTCGGTAATGTTTTTGACGTTCCTGGCCTCTGCCACAATATTGTTCCAATCCTGCCGCCAGTTGGCCTTTAATTCATTTAAGCGGTTACTTATAACCATGCCTTCCTTTACCCCGGCCAGGGCCAGGGAGCGCAGGCCCTTGCGGGCCGGCTGCCAGGACAGCAGCACCGCCGCCCCGGCAACCATCCAGGCCCAGGGCGAGATGTTTTCCAGGGTCCTTTCGATAAAACGTCCCCACATAAAAAAATACCTCCAGGGATGCGCCTCCTTACCCACCAGCACGGCAGGAGGCGGTCTAATGTTAAGGATATTTTAACCCGTTAGCGGCCATTTATGAATGATGAAAGGAGGAAAAATAAGGTATAAATAACCTTTCCTGGAGAAAAAATAATTTCATGCTTGAAATAGGAAAGGGGTGGAGATAATGGTGGTATTGCCCGAGCCCGGGGAGCAGGAAGCCCCTGCCAGCAGCAGGAGGGAGCAAGGCAGGGATGTTGATACCAGTGCAGCGGAGGTGCTGGGTAAAATTGAAGGCCAGTTGCGCCACAGCCTTAAGGCCCTGCGTTCCCTGGGTGAAGATATTGATGATCCTTACGTTCAGGGAACCGTGCGGCGCTTGCTCCAGGACCTGCGCGGTCGCCAGCGTGAGGTGACCGCCCTGTGGCGTTTAATGGAGCGTAACCCGGAACTGGGCAGCCTGGATAAGATCCGCCAGCGCCTGAATATCTGGCTGCAGTCCGGCCATACCCGTAGCTTTCTGTGGGGCGCCGGGTTAGGCATCCTGGCCCTGGCTGTCCTACCGGCGGCCAGTAAGGGGTTTCGTCCCCTGGCAGTCAAAGTGGTCCGGGAAGTGATGACCCTGGCCGATAAGAGCCAGGAACTGGTGGCCGGCCTGAAGGAGAGCCTGGAGGATCTGGTTAGCGAAGCCCAGTTTGAGGCCTTAAAGCAGTCCCTGGAACCAGGAAAGCAGGAATTACCAGTACCGGGCCCTGGCGCGGAAGAATAGAAGGGAGCAATCTTTACGGATGGATCTCAAGGCTGTGGAAGCGGCCTTGCAGCAGGCCGATGGAGCCCTCAAGAGCGCCGTTGACGCCAGCCTGCAGTTAATGGCTACTAGCACAGATGAGGAAAATAAGGTTTACACCCTGTGGGAAAAATACATGGGTGAATGGTGGGGGTACTTAAAGCAAAAGAGCCAGGAAAAGGGCGTCAACCCCCTGGCCGGTATCTCTTATGCCCGCCTGCGCCAGAAATTGAACGTCTAGAAAGGAACAGAGAATTATTTTGGCAGTCCAACCAGGGGCTATTGCGCCTGTCCATATGCTACCGGGAAGGGTACGCCTGCAGGTGGTCGGGTTAAAGGACAACCGCCTCCTGGGGCAGAAGCTGGTGGAGGGTTTGCAAAAAACTACGGGTATTATCCGGGCCACGGCCACCCCGCGCACCAGCCGGGTTTTAGTTTATTATGACCCTCAGGGGCTACGGGTAAATGATATTATCACCCTTTTAGGAAAGATGCTGGCCGCCCCTGCCGCGAAGTTGGCTCCAGCTGGCCGGGCGCAGGGGCAAGCGGCATCGTTGCCGGCCAGGCTGGCCGTCCAGGAAAGCGCTTCACCCGCCAGGTATGAAGTAACAGTTGCTGGCCTGCCAGCCGTCTGGTACCGCCTGACAGGGGCCGAGGTCCTGGCCCGCCTGGGGTCCTCAGCGGAGGCCGGCCTGAGCGAGGCAGAGGTACAGCAGCGCCAGCAGGTCTTTGGGCCCAATATCCTGGCCGGCCCGGTCCGGGTTTCCCCCTGGCAGCTTTTTAAGAAGCAATTCCAGGACCTCATGGTGCGGGTGCTGGTAGCCGCCAGCGGGCTTTCCTTCTTCCTGGGGCGGCTGCGGGACGCCGCATTTTCCCTGGGCGTGGTGACCATGAACGCCTGCCTGGGTGTCTGGCAGGAACTAAAGGCCAGCAGCGCCCTGACCTCCCTGCAGCAACTGGCGGCCCCGTCAGCCCTGACGACCCGTGACGGGCAACAGCGGCGCCTGCCGGCCAGCGAGCTGGTGCCAGGGGATATTATCTACCTGCGCTCCGGCGACCGCGTGCCGGCCGACGCCCGGCTAATCGCGGCCACCGATCTGGAGGTAGAGGAGGCCTCCCTTACAGGGGAGAGCGTGCCGGTGCGCAAACAGGTAGCGCCTTTAACGAGTGTGAACCTGGTAGCGGGGGACATGGTTAACATGGTCTTCATGGGTAGCAGCGTCACCCGCGGCCAGGGACAGGCCGTGGTAGTAAGTACCGGCAAGGCTACCCAGATGGGGCAGGTAGCCGGCCTCCTGCAGGAGGGGGAACAGTTGACGCCCCTCCAGGCCAGCCTGGGCGAGTTAGGCCGGCTGTTGGCCTGGGGCTGCCTGGCAGTTTCCGGGGTGGTCCTGGCCGGCGGCCTCCTGCGGGGCCAGGGCGTCCTGGAGATGGTGATGACGGGGGCCAGCCTGGCCGTGGCGGCCATACCCGAGGGTATGCCGGTGGTGGTCGCCCTGGCCCTGGCCTTCGGGGTGCAGCGGATGGCCCGGTGCCGGGTTATTGTGCGGAAGCTGCCGGCCCTGGAGACCCTGGGCTGCACCACAGTCATTTGTTCCGATAAAACTGGTACCCTTACCAGCAATGAAATGACGGTCCGGGCCATCGCCTGTGGCCGCGCCCGCTGGCAGGTCAATGGCGAGGGCTACCGGCCGGGGGGGAGCTTTACCCGCCAGGGCCCCGCTGCCCTGACGGCAGAGGATGATTTAAGGCACTTCCTGACCATGGCCGCCCTGTGCTGTGATGCCCGCCTGCTGCCCCCGGACCAGCGCCGGCTCCGCTGGTCGGTAGAAGGGGATCCTACCGAAGGTGCCCTGCTGGTAGCAGCAGTAAAGGCCGGGCTGGACCTGCAGGTTCTCCAAGCCAGCTATGCTCGCTGCCAGGAAGTCCCGTTTAACCCAGAGGACTGCTGCATGACGGTTCTCTACCGGGATGGGGAAGGCCGCCATTTATTGATAACCAAAGGGGCGCCCGAAGCAATCCTGGCGCGTTGCGACCGGGTGCGCTGGCAGGGCCAGGTGTTGCCCCTCACGCCGGCCCGGCACCGTTTCCTGGTACGGCAGGGCGAAGCCATGGCCGGCCAGGCCCTGCGCGTCCTGGCTGTTGCTTACCGGGAAGATGGGACAGCGGGTGCACCGCTGATTTTTGCCGGGATGGCAGGGATGCTGGACCCGCCCAGGACCGAGGCCAGGGAGGCCGTCGCCCGCTGCCTGGCCGCCGGGATCCGGCTCGTCATGGTTACCGGCGACCACCCGGCCACAGCCGCGGCCATCGCCCGGGAACTGGGCATCCTGAGGCCCGGGGGTTTAGTTGTGACCGGGGCCGAGCTGGAGGGTATGTCCGACACCGAACTGGAGCGCCTGGTACCGGCTATCCAGGTCTATGCCCGTACCTCGCCCCGGCATAAACTGCGGATTGTCCGCGCCTGGCAGCAGGCCGGCGGGGTGGTAGCCATGACCGGCGATGGCGTTAACGACGCCCCGGCCGTCAAGGCGGCCGACATCGGCCTGGCCATGGGGAAGAACGGTACCGATATTACTCGCGATGCCGCCAGCCTGGTCATTACCGACGATAACTTTGCCACCATCGTAAACGCCGTAGAAGAGGGCCGCACCATCTATGCCAACATCCGCAAAGCCATTCGTTACCTCCTGGGGACCAATATCGGCGATGTTGTCATTACCTCTGGCGCCATCCTGGCTGGGTTGCCCCTGCCCCTACTGCCAGTGCACCTCCTCTGGCTGAACTTGGTAGGGGACAGCCTCCCGGCCCTGGCCCTCATCAAAGACCCGCCGGCGCCTGGCATCATGCGGCAGCAGCCCCGGGCCCAAGGTCACAACTTTCTTGCCGGTGGCCTGGGCCGCCAGATCCTGACCCGGGGTATTCTTATCGGCCTGGGGGGACTGGCCCTCTTTACGTGGCGGCTCTGGCGCACCGGTTCCCTGGCGGCTGCCCGTTCCCTGGCCCTGGCCAGCCTGCTGGTGAGCCAGCTTATCCACCTCTTTGACTGCCGCCTGCAGGACGGCAGCGGCTGGCGGCCCGGCTATCTGGCCAACCCCTACCTCCTGGGCGCCGGGGCTTTGACTGCGGTTATCAGCGTGGCCACTTTTAATCTGCCCTTGCTGCAGGGCCTACTGCATACCGTCCCCCTGAAGGGAGGGGAATGGCTGCTGGCTACGGCGGTGGCGGCGGTTAGTGGTGGCGCGGCCCTGGCGTTAGCGCGCCCATCTTTACATTAATTTAATATTCTTTAACAGGATATTAACCGGAGGCTAATTCAACCCTAACACCAACCATTTATAATAAAGTTGTCCTGGCAGATAATTCATTGCCGGCAAGAAACTTGGTTAAGGAGGACGAAGAAGTGCTTCGCAAAGGCAAATGGTTGGTGGTTCTGGTGTTGGCCTTAACAGTAGCCCTGGCAGTTGTCGGTTGCGGCAAGAAAGAGCTGCCAGCACCCCAGCAGGGCAGCAGCCAGCAGAGCAGCGGTCAGCAACAGGGTAGCGGTAGCGGGACCATAACTGCGGCCGGTTCAACAGCCCTCCAGCCCCTGGTGGACGAAGCGGCCAAGCAGTACATGCAGAAGAACCAGGGTGTGCGCATCGTGGTCAACGGCGGCGGCAGCGGTAACGGCCTCTCCCAGGTCTTTCAGGGCGCAGTCCAGATTGGTAACTCCGATATCTTTGCCGAAGAAAAGGACGGCATCGACGCTTCCCAGCTGGTGGACCACAAGGTATGCGTCGTCGGCATGGCGGCCGTGGTCAACCCCAATATCAAAGTGGACAACCTGACCAACCAGCAACTCATTGATATCTTTACCGGCAAGATCACCAACTGGAAAGACGTCGGCGGTCCCGACCAGAAGATCAACATCGTTAACCGGCCCAAGGGTTCCGGCACCCGGGCGACCTTTAAGAAATACGCCCTGAACGGCGCCGAAGAAGCCCAGGGTATCGCTATGGAACAGGATGCCTCTGGTACTGTCCGCAAGACCATCGCCGACACCCCAGGCGCCATCGGCTACCTGGCCCTGTCCTACATTGACAGCAGCGTACAGGCCATCAAGATCGACGGTGTTGAACCTACAGTCGCTAATATCGCTGACAACAAATACAAGGTCTGGGCCTACGAGCACATGTACACCAAGGGTCAGCCCACCGGCGAAGTCAAGAAGTTCCTGGATTATATGATGAGCAATGATGTGCAGCAAAGTCTGGTCACGCAGCTGGGTTACATCCCCATCACCGCTATGAAAGTGGATCGCGACGCCAAGGGGAACGTAACGCCTAAGAAGTAGTTTGACGCCGACAAAATAACACGGTGAAAAAGCCGCCCGCGGGCGGCTTTTTGTTTTACCGGCCGAGTAGAGTTTTTTTGCGTGGGAATCAATACGACCATTTTGTCATTGAACGCAAACACTGCCGTGGGCGGCGGATATACCGCCCCTGGTTTTACGGAAAAATCCCCTTCTTGGATTAAAGCTTCTTCAACAGGCCTCTTCAAGGCGATAGAGCCGGGTATGGCGGTGTGCAGGCGAGGGCGTAGATCTGCGCGTCCGCCGGGGCAGCATCCACGCCCTGGTGGGCGAAAACGGTGCTGGCAAGACGACGTTGATGAGGATTCTCTTCGGGCTCGAGACAGCGGACGCCGGTGTAATCTACTACGCTGGCCAACAGGTCGAAATCCACAAGCCCGCAGGGCCATGGCTCTGGGCATCGGCATGGTGCATCAGCTTTTTTGTTATAAGCTGCTAGCATATATTTCAATAAGCCATTTTTTGCAGGAAATCTAGGTGGTATGGCGAAAGTGATCTTTAAGCATGTGAAAGGTGGAGGAGGTGGCGCTGTTGTTCCGCGTCCTGCACCTGGCCGACCTGCACCTGGGCTATCGGCCCGACCTGCCGGCGCCCCTGGACGCCGAGGTCGGTCGGGAACGCGATGCTATCCTTAAAGCCGCCGTGGACCTGGCCCTGGACCCCCGGCAGGGAATCAGCCTGGTCCTCATCGCCGGGGACCTCTTTGACAACCACCGGCCGGAGGCTCCCCTGGTGGAGGAAACCATCCGCCAGCTAAGCCGGCTGGAGGCCGCCGGCATCAGGGTGGTGACGGTGCCGGGGAATCATGACGAGATTACATATAACGATGCAGTTTACCGCCGGGAAGCCGGCCGCTGGCCGGGCCTCCTGGTGACCGAGCCCATGCCGGCGCAAGTGGCTACCTTAAATGTCAACGGCGACACCTGTCACCTGGTGGCCATGGCCTACACCGGCGGCGTGACCCGGGTCGACGGCCCGTTAAAGGCCTTCCCCCCGGCCGAGGGGGAAGGGGTGCACCTGGCCGTATTCCACGGCTCCCTGGACTGGGACGGCGGGGAGAGGAGCCTGCCCCTGGACGGGGAAGCCCTGGCAGCCGTCGGCTATGATTACATCGCCCTGGGCCACATCCACCGCGGCGGCCGGCGGCAACTGGGTACCGGCCTGGCCAATTACGCCGGTATGGTGGCCGGCAAGGGCTTCGCCGACCCCGGGGTAGGTTGCTGGACCATAGTTGCCTTGGGCGATGGCCCGGCGCGGGTGGAGGAGGTGCCCGCGGCGGTAACGCCCTGGCGGGTCCTGGAGCTGGATGTGACCCCCTTTAGTGAACCGGAGGAATTAGAAGAAGCCATCCGGGAGGTTCTGGCTCCCGGGTCCCTGATCCAGGTGCGTATGACGGGGGACCTGGCCTTCAGCCTGGACCTCCCCGGCCTGGCAGCCCGCCTGGCACCCCTCTGCCGCCACCTGGACGTGGTGGATGCCACCCGGGGCCTGGCGCCCCGGCTCCTGGAAGCTGTGGCCGCCGAACCTACCATCAGGGGCCTCTTCGTCCGCCGCCTCCAGGACCAACTGGCCGCTGCCGCACCGGAGGAAGGCGAGGTCATCCGCCGGGCCCTCCGGCGCGGCCTCCTGGCCCTCCAAGGGGGGGATGAAGTATGCCACCGGTAACCTGGCAGCGCCTGACCCTGGCCGGTTTCGGCTGTTACCGGGACCGGGTGACCTTTACCTTCCGGGAGGGTCTCAACGTCCTGGTGGCGCCCAATGAGAGGGGCAAGTCGACCCTCATCGCCGGGCTGGAGGCCGTCCTCTTCGGCCTGCCCAATGCCAGCAACCCGGAGGCCTTTGGCAGCACCCGTTTTACCAACCGGGAGGGTCCGGACCACTTTGAAGGGGAAGTGGAATTCCTGGTTGGCGGCCGGGCCTGCAGCATTAAGCGGCTCTTTCACAATAACCGGGTAACCTTCCGGGTAAAGGGAGATCAGAACTGGGAGGAAGTCTGGCAGGGCACCCACAACCCGGCAGCCCACCGGAAGATCCCGGTTTACCTGGAACACCTGGCTGACTACCTGGGCCTAACCAGCCGGGAACTCTTTGAGGCCACCTTCTGCCTGGGCCAGCCCCTGCCTGAGGGGCGTTTCTTGAGCAGCGAGGTGCAAAGGCTCCTCTCCGGCAGCGGCGGCCACTACCAGGATGCCCTGCAAAGGCTGGCCGGCGATCTCCGGAGCCTGACCCGCTACTGCGGCGACCTGGGGGTGGGCAACAACGGCCGCAAGGATGCCCGGCTGGAGGAACTAAAGGCGGAGATTGCCGCCCTGAAGGCCCAGACTCAGTCTACCGGTACCACCCTCGACCAGTTGACGGCCGTTCGTGGCCGCCTCCGGGAACTGGATGCAGAGATAAGGAAGACCCGTGAGGAGCTGCAAAAACAGCAGGACCTGAAAGCTGCCTGGGACGGCTGGCGCGCCCTGCAGGTGCGGTACGGCAGCGTCCTGCGGGAACAGCAGCAGGCCCTGGCGGCCCGGGACCGGGCCCGGGAGCTGGACGAGAGGATCCGCCGGCACCAGGAGGAGGCGGCCCGGCTGTACGCCGAGTGGGCCCGGGCCCCGGAGGCTGCCGCCGGGCAGCTGGATCGCCTGGCGGAACTGGAACGGGAGTTGAAGCGTCTCCAAGACGAAATCGAGGCCTGGGCCACCCGCCTGCAGGACTACCAGCAGGAAGAGGAGGGGCTGGCGGCCCGGCTGCAGGGGGAACTGGCGGCGGTGGCCGGCCACCTGGACGTCCTGCGGGACCTGGAGGATCTGGAGGCTCTCCAGGCCGAACAGGAAAAGCTGGCCGGGGAGGTCCAGGAACTGGCGGCCAGGGCAGAGGCAGCGGCCGCCGGGCTGGCCGGCCTGCCCGATTTCAGCTCCCTGGGACGGAGCCCGGCCACGGCCCTGGAGGGGCTGCAACTGGCGGCCCGCCAGCTCCTGGAGGGCTGGGAGCATTTCCAGGAGCAGCAGCGGCGTTGCCGGGAGCTGGAAGCCGAACTGGCCGGGGAGATGGGCTGCTTTACCGATCTGTCGCCGGAGCAGGAGGCCCTGGTAGCCAACTATGAAGCCAACCGCCTCGCCAGGGAGCGAGAGGAAGAGGCGGCCAGGGCCGCCGTTCAGCGGATTGAGGAACAGCAGGCGAACTACCGGCGCCGCCAGGAGGAGTTTACCCGCCAGTTTGGCGACCTGGAGGACCTGGGGGAGGAAGCCTTGGAGGCGGCAGCCGCTAAACCCCGGCTGCTGGCCGAGCTCCAGGCCAGGGAAGCGAACCTGGCGGAGGTACGGGCTGCCCGTCAGCGCCGGCGGCAGGGGCTGACCATGACCCTGGCCGGGACCGGCCTGGCAGTGGCGGTAGTAGCCGGCCTGGCCAGCGGCCGCTGGCTCTTCGCCCTGGTAAGCGCCCTGGTCCTGGCCGGCGCCGGCATCGCCATCGGCCTCTACCTGGCCCGCCCGGGCCAGGAGGCCGAGAGCTTGGCGACCGCCATGGCGGCCATTAAGCAAGAAATTGATCGTCTGGACACCCTGTTGGGTCCCCGGGCCGGGGCCACGGCCGCCGAACTGGGGGAACTGCGCCAGCGCCTGCTGGCCCGGGAGCAGGCCCGGGCGGAACTGGCGGCCCTGGCCGCCTCCCTGCCCGGAGATGCAGCCGCGGAGGCGGCCCGGCAGGCCCTGGCGGAAGCTAGCCAAGCCCGCCGGGATTTCCAGGCGGCCACGGCCGCCGTCAGCGCCCGCTTTAACGACGTGGGCGCCGCTTATCGGCATTACCAGGAAGCCCGCCGGGAAAGGGAGCGCCTGGCCGGGGAGATGGCGGCCTTTACCACTCGATCCGTAGGGGCAGAGCCGGAGGCGGCCCTGGCCGTTCCCCTGGCGAAGTTGAGTACCCCCTGGTCGGGCCTGGCCACCCTGGCCCGCCTGACCGGGTCGGAGCCGGCCACGGTGGGCGAGCTGCTGGCCTGGCTCAAGGCATGCGGCCGGGACACCTGGACGGATTTCCTGGCCCGGGCGCGGCGCTGGGAGGAAGCGACCCTCCTGGCCCGGCAGGTGCAGGAAAAACAGGAGCAACTCCTGCAGCCGGATCAAGAGGGCCGGACGGCCCTGGACCGCCTGGCGATGCGGATAGCCGCTTTACAGGAACACGTCGCCCCCTTTACCCCGGCCGCCGACCGGGGGGGTATAGCCGCCCAGCTGGCCGAGGCCGGGAAGATCCGGGAACGCCTGACCGAGCTCGGCAGCCTCCGCCAGGCTGCCGCCGGCCAGGTGGCTTCCCTGCAGGAGCGAAGGGAGGCCCTGGCCCCGGAGGTGGCGCGATTGCGGCAGGACCTGGCCGCCCTCCTGGCGGCCGCCGAAGGGGATACCGCCGGCGCCCTCCAGCGCCGCCAGGGTTACGAGCGCCTCGCCCGGGAGTGGCAAGGCTGGGCGGAACAGCTGGCCGGCCTCCTGGGAACGGGTAACCTGGAGGACCTGGCCGCCGCTTACCTGGACGCCGCCAACCGGGCCGGGGCTATTCTCCAGGAGTGGCAGGACCTGGTCCGGGAGCACCCGGGCCTGCCCGAGCCGGGGCCGGCAACGAACCGGGAGGAACTGGAGGAACACTACCGCGCCCTCCAGGCCGGGATCAAAGAACTGGAATGCCGCCTGGAAGCCCTGGCCGGGGAAGAACGGGATCTTATGCGCCAGCAGTCCCGGCTGGAGGGCTACCAGACGGTGAACGTAGCCCTGGCTGTCGAGACCCTGGCAAACCGACAGCGGGAACTCGCCCGCCTGGAACTGGAGGCCGCGGCCCTGGCCCTGGCCTACCGGGAACTGGAGGCGGCCGCCGGGGAATACAGCCGGAACTACCGCCAGGAACTGGGCCGGCGGGCCGGCCGGTACTTTACCCTCATCACCGGCCGCCCGGAGCGCCGGCTGGAGATTAGCGAGGATTTTCAGGTGGAGGTCCGGGAAGGGGGGGCGCCGGTGGCCCTGGCCCAGCTCAGCCGCGGCGCCCAGGACCAGCTCTACCTGGCCTTACGCCTGGCCATTGGCGACCTCCTGAGCGCCACCTTGACCCTGCCCTTTATCTTTGACGACTGCTTTGTCAACTGCGACGCCGAGCGCCGGGAACGCATTAAGGAAAGCCTTCTCGCCCTGGCCCCTCACCGCCAGCTGATCCTCCTGTCCCACGACCCGGACTTCGCTGCCTGGGGGACACCCGTACAGTTTGAGAAGTGAGAGGTGGCTAACCTTTGTCCTTACGTCTTGTTTTAGGTCGTGCCGGGTCTGGCAAAACGCGCTTCTGCCTCGAGGAGATAAAGGCGGCCCTGGCTGAGGGGCCGGCAGGTCCGGCCCTCATCCTCCTGACCCCCGAACAGGCTACCCTGCAGATGGAACTGCATTTACATAAGGTCACCCCAGGACCGGGCTTCAGCCGGGCCCAGGTCTTGAGCTTCCGTCGCCTGGGCTGGCGGGTCTTCCAGGAAGCCGGCGGCGCTGCCCGGGAGCATCTGGGGGAGATGGGCAAGCGCATGACCCTGCGGGCCATTGTCCAGGACCGGCGGGAAGAGCTCGCCCTCTTTGCCTCCCTGGCCGGGAGCCCCGGCTTCATCGAGCAACTCGCCCATACCATCGCTGAACTCAAGCTCTACCGGGTGGAGTCGGCAGAGCTGGAGCGGTTGGCAGCAGACTACCGGCAGACTGGCCGGGGGGAGACCATCCTGGGCCGCAAGCTCCACGACCTGGCCCTGATCTACAGCGACCTGGAAAGCCGCCTGGCCGGCCGTTACCTGGATCCCGACGACTACCTGGCCCTACTCGCCCGGCGCTTGCCGGAGGCTTCCTTTATTAAAGGTGCCCTGGTGTGGGTGGACGGTTTCAACGGTTTCACCCCCCAGGAAGAAGCCGTCCTCCAGGCCCTGATGGCCGCCGCTGGCCAGGTGACGGTTACCCTCTGCCTGGACCCCTCCTTAAGCCACCGGCAACTCGGGGAGACGGAGCTTTTTCACCCCACGGCCGTAACCTGCCAGCGCCTGCGGCGCCTGGCCCTGGCCGCCGGGGTAAATATGGAGTCCGACCTGATCCTCAGGGGCACGCCGCCCCGCTTCCAGGCCGCCCCGGCCCTGGCCCACCTGGAGGCCTGTTTTGGCCGCTGGCCCCTGCAACCCTTCAACGGCCCCCCGGACGGCATCCGCCTGGTAGCCGCAGCCAACCGCCGGGTGGAAGTGCAGGCCGCGGCCCGGGAGATCCTGCGCCTGGTCCGGGATGATGGTTTGCGCTTCCGGGAGATGGCCGTCCTGGTGCGCGACCTGGAACCCTACCACGACCTCATCGTCAACACCTTCCGCGACTTCAACATTCCCTTTTTCATCGACCGCCGGCGGCCGGTGGGCCACCATCCCCTTATCGAGCTGGTGCGGGCCGCCATGGAGACGGTGCTAGAAAACTGGGCCTATGACCCCGTCTTCCGTTATCTGAAGAGTGACCTGGTGCCCGTTTCCCGGAGCATAGTCGACCGGCTGGAGAACTATGTCCTGGCCCACGGCATCCGCGGCCGC
>JASUSX010000012.1 GCA_030445875.1 Clostridia bacterium | reverse complement strand
CTTCAGAGCCGGCCCGCCAGGGTGGCTCTTGGTCAACGGTAACCTCCAGGTCAAAGGGATAGAGATTAAGAAAATGGCGTAAGATAGCAATGGTCGCCTGCGCCGGGGAGTAGAGAATAACCCGTAGCCGCCAGGGAGTACCATGCCAGTAGGACCAGCGTAAAAACTGGCGGAGCAAGCCCTCCAGGAAACTCTCTTGATTGTCCAGGAGCAGGGTTAAACAGGGACAACAACAATTTGTGGTTTTTTGCCTCCACCCAAACCAGCTGTAGGCCAGGGCCAGGAAAGCGATGGCTGCCAGTAAAACTACCGGTGCCTGGTAGCCCATATAAATTCACCCCCTGCTCCATCCTATGCGGTGAAGGCAGGAGGGTGAAAGATAAGGAGGTGATAACCATGCCGGCAGCCGATGCCTGCCTGCGCTGCGGGGCTTCCTTGAGCTTAATGGAACGCCTGGGGCTGGAAAACTCCATCGAAATCCCCGGCAAAGGCTCCCTGTGCCCCAGCTGCTACCGGGAACTCTCGGCCGATGAGTACGCCGCCTATTTTAAATCCTCAGGGCAGTAGTTACCGTCTTCTGAAGCAGGTGGAGGCGCTCGGCATCGGGTGCCTCCACATACAGGCGCAGGAGGGGTTCGGTCCCCGAAGGCCGGAGGAGGACCCAACTGCCATCGGCGAGGATAAACTTAACGCCGTCTACCGTCAGCCTGCCGGTGACCGGCAGGCCGGCAATTTTGGCCGGGGTAAAGCGGGGCAATTCCTGCAAAACCCTGGCCTTGACCTCGGGGTCAACCTCCAGGTCCAGCCTCTGGCTGACCAGGCGGCCGTAGCGCTGCTGCAGATCAGCCAGGATAAGCTGCAGGCTGCGACCCTGGACAGCCCGCAATTCGGCCACCAGGGCCGTAGCCAGGATACCGTCCTTTTCCGGAATATGCCCGCGTATGCTTACACCCCCGCTCTCTTCGCCCCCCAGGATGCAATCCCTTTCCCTCAGGGCAGCGCCGATATACTTGAAGCCCACCGGGGTTTCAATAACCTCCTGGTCACAGGCAGCAGCCAGCCGGTCCAGGTTGTGGGTGGTCGCCACCGTGCGGGCTACCGGCCCCCTTAATTGCCGGTGGTAAAGGAGGTGGGCCAGGATCAGGTAAAGGATCTCGTTGGCCGGCAGGTAAGTCCCATCCCCATCGACTACCCCAAAGCGGTCACCATCGCCGTCCAGGGCCAATCCCACATCTGCCCCTGTGGCCCGCACCTGGTAAGCCAGGTCGCTTAAACCGCGGGCGCTGGGGTCGGGCAAGGAGCCACCAAAGAGGGGGTCGCGGTGATTATGCAGGGTATGTACCTGACAGCCGCAGCGTTGCAGAAAATCGTCCAGATAATCGATGCCGGCGCCATAAAGGGGGTCGACGACCACCTTCAGCCGGGCTTTTTTAATGACGTCGGTATCGATAAGGCCTGCCAGGTATTCCAGGTACTCCTTGCGGGGATCGAGCTCTTTAACCCGCCCTTGCTGCCGGGCCACAGCTAGCTCCTGGTGTTCGACATTACCGCCAGCCATTAAGGAGGCAATTTCCTTTTCAATGGCTGTGGTGATCTCCGGGGTAGCCGGGCCGGCATAAGCAGGGATAAATTTGATGCCGGAATAAGCGGGCGGGTTGTGGCTGGCCGTGAGCATTAAGGCCCCCAGGGCGTTATATCTTTTTATGGCCCAGGCGGTTACCGGTGTGGGTACCGAGCGGGAGGGCAGGTAGACGGTAAAGTCATTGGCCGTCAGGACTTCCGCCGCGGCGCAGGCAAACTCCGGCGCCAAAAAACGGTTATCGTAACCGATAACGACCTCCCCGGGCCCCTTTTCCGCCTGCAAATAATTGGCTACGGCCTGGGTCACCAGGCGGACATTAGTGAAGGTGAATTCGTCGGCGATAATGGCCCGCCAGCCATCGGTACCAAATTTGATGGTCATGCAAACCCCTCCTTCGGGAATAGGAAACTGCTAAAAATGGTGTTTGGAATAATAGCCTCTATCAGGGGTAAGGCAGGTTCCCTCCAGGCGCTAGTTGCGCCCTTATACTTGTACGAGCTCCGCAGGCCTCGGGCGCGGCCAAATTCGGCCCTTCAGGCCTCAAACAGGTGGCAGCGCTTTTTCCTCGGCCTGATCCGCTCTTTGAACTAAGGCTGCAAATGCGCCTTCCGGGAACCTGCCTCACCCTAAGTAGACCCACCCTTTTATAGTTCGTGGAACAGGCGCTAGTCCTTAAAAGAGGCTCCTCCAGTCCCATCAGAGGAGGTTTACGGCTGGTCCTGCTCTTCCTTCCGGGTGCTCACCGGGCTTTCCGGGGCGTCGGTAATATCTCCCGGGTGGACGATATCGTCTTCCTTGCAGTTGACATACAAGGAGCCATCGCTTCTTAACACGGCGTAATCCACCTGGCTGATGTCCTGGACCCCCTGGGCCTGGAGCTGCTGGATGAGCCACTTTTCGTCCAGGTTATTTTGCTTGAGGTTCTGGAAAAGGATCTCCCCGTCCATCACTAGTTCTCTGGGTACCCCCTCATACTGGGTGGGCAACTGGAGGTCGGCCGGCGTCAGGGGCCGTTTCTGGGACTTCAGCAGGATGCTGAGGTCGCCATCGGGCTCCAGAAGAGCATATTCCACATCGGCGATATCAAAAACATTCTTTTGCCGCAGCTGCATGGCCAGCTCATCAAAATTATACCGCATTTTTTTCATGTTTTCTTCCAGTATTTTGCCGTTGTGAACGACCACAGTGGGCTCGCCGGAAATAAGCTTGCGCGCCGGCCGGCTAACCAGGGCCGCATAGCCCGCTAACCAGGTCAGGAAGGCGAACAGGGTCAGGCCCAGGAAGTGGATACCGGTCCGGCTGGGCTCCGTGTCGGTGGCCAGGACGGCGGCTATACTGCCAAAGGTGATGCCGTTAATGTATTCAAAAAAGGTTAGCTGGCCGATTTGCTGTTTGCCGAGAATGCGGGTGTAGATCAGGATAGCCGCGAAGGCCAGGATGGTCTGCAGGAAGACCTCGAGGTACTGCATAAACTTACCCCCCGTAACTTGAGATTTAGCCAGCCAGGGTTATAGTAACTCTTTTTTATGGAGATAAAAAACAAGACCGATACCGGCCACGATAAAAACCAGGATCAGAAGGGCCTCAATAAGCAGGTCATTCATCTGGATTGTTCTCCCTTCCTAAAGGACTTCATTTCCGTATTATTTCCCATCCAACGCCATAAATACAAAAAGGCCGCGAGCTTAAAAACTCGCCGCCTTTTATGGACCGCCTCTCCCCGCCTGGAGGAATTCAAGGGCGGGATATAGCACAGGGAGGGAGAATGTGCAGGTTCATAGTCACAGCATATGGAGGGAGTTATGCCGGGCTTTCACCCTGCCCAGATGGCCGCTGCCAAGTACCCCTAACTTATCGCAAGTTACCAGGATAATAACGGCCAGACCCACCAGGATAAGCATAGCCTGGTCAGTAGTCAGCCTGGTTAGGAGAATAGCGCTACCCCCCAGGCAGGCGTCGACCAGGTAGATGACCCCTACGGCCTGGCGCTGGGTCAAACCCTGGGCCAGCAAGCGGTGATGCAGGTGGCCTTTATCAGGGGCAAAGATAGGCCGGTGGTTCAAAAAGCGCCGCACAATAGCCAGGGCCGTATCCAGGATCGGCAGACCCAGAATAACTACCGGTACAAAGAGGGACACCACCGTCGCGCTTTTAGTCAGACCGATGGTTGCCAGGGCTGCCAGGTTGAAACCCAAAAACATAGAACCGCTGTCGCCCATAAAGATCCGCGCCGGGTGAAAATTAAAAGGCAAAAAGCCCAGCACGCCGGCTGCCAGGGCCAGGGAGAGCAGGGCTACGGCGCTTTCGCCGTTGAGCCAGGCCACTATGGCAATAGTCACGGAGGCTATCAGGGAAGTCCCTGCCGCCAGGCCATCCAGGCCATCGACCAGGTTTAAGGCATTGGTAACGCCCACCAGCCAGAAGATGGTCACCGGGATAGCCAGTTTTCCCAGGATAAACAAACCGTCAAAGGGGTTGGTGAGGAACTCCACCCGCACCCCGAAAGCCACCAGGATAGCGGCAGCGACTACCTGGCCCATAAGTTTCACCCGGGGGCTTATATTCTTGACATCGTCCACCAGGCCTACCAGCATGATAAAGCTACCGCCCAGCCAGAGCCCCAGGTACTGGTTGGTATGGTAGCCCAGGAGCCAGAAGGCGGTCAGGAAGCCGGCGTAGATGGCTACGCCCCCCAGGCGGGGCATGAGGGTATGGTGAACCTTCCGGGCATTGGGCTTATCGACAGCCCCTACCCGGGGCGCCACCCGGCAAAGGATCGGTGTCAATAAGAAGCTAATTGCCCCGGCTAATGCAAGGGCCAGGATAATCACCTGCAGTTCCTCCTCCTACTCCGTCTTTTCCCCAACGGCAAAAAGAAGCTCCCCCTCGGCCGCCAATTCTTCGCCCACAAAGGCGCGGCCGTAACCTTTACCCACCCGGCCTTTCAGCTTCACGATCTCCGTTTCCAGGCGTAGTACGTCGCCGGGAACCACCTGGCGGCGAAAACGGACCCCGTCCATCCCGCCAAAAAGGGCGACCCGACCCTGGAATTCCGGCAGGCTTAACAGGGCTACAGCCCCTACCTGGGCCAGGGCCTCCATGATTAAGACCCCCGGCATGACTGGCTGGCCGGGAAAATGGCCGCTAAAATACCATTCGTTGCCGCTGACGTTTTTTTGTCCCACCGCCCGCCGGCCCGCTTCTAACGTCAGGATACGGTCCACCAGCAAGAAGGGGTAACGGTGGGGTAAAACCTTCTGGATGGCCGTCAGGTCCATAGTGTTCCTTCGCCCTTTATCGCTAACTTTATAGCACAATCAATAGTACTAATTCGCCATTGATCCCCATTTTCCTGCTTGTCTAACGAACCCTTTGCAGGCGACGGCGGAGCATGGCACCGATGAAATTGACTTCCTCAATACGCAGTAACCGAGCCAGGCCCCAGAAGGCTATAACCCCGGCGCCGATTAACCCCATTACCCGGATAAATAATCCCAGCAGGGAACGGGACCAGGTAAATATGGCCAGGGCCTCCCCCATCCCCCATACCAGCAACCCCATACCCAGGGCGGCCAGGCCCATCCGCAGCATGGCGCCCAGCAAAAAGGCCGCCTTCAACTCCGGCAGGCGCCGGTAGAGGGCCAGGTAAAGGAGCAGGGCATAGATGCTAGCAGCCAGGGAGTTGGCCAGGGCCAGGGCCCCGTGCCCCAGGTACGGCACCAGCAGGTAGCTGAACAGGATATTCAGGCCTACTGACAACAGGCCGGTAAGGACCGGGATAACTACATCCTGTAGAGCGTAAAAGGCCCGCGTCAGGATGGGGTGCATGGCCTGGGCCAGGAGCCCCAGGGAGTAAAAGAGGACCGCCGTCGCCGTCAGGGCTGTGGCTCGCGGGTCAAAGGCCCCCCGCTGGAAGACGAGACGCACCAGGGGTTCCCGCAGGGCGATCAGGCCGGCAGCCGCCGGCAAGATGGTCAGGGCTACCAGCCCCAGGCCCCGGTCCACCAGGTGGGCCATCTCCCGGCGATCCTCCCGGGCCGCCTGCTCTGCCAGGGAGGGAAAAATGGCCGTGGTGACGCTGGCCACAAATACCCCCAGGGGCAGGGTCACCAGACGGTTGCCAAAGTCCAGGGCGGTAATGCTGCCCGGCGCCAGCTGCGAGGCAAAAAACCGATTGGTAGCCAGGTATATCTGGACCACAGCCAGGCTTAAAGAGACTGGCAGCAGGTGGCGGCCGATCCTCCGGACGGCCGGGTGCTGGGCCAGCAGGTGCCAGGTGTAGCGAAACCTTAAGCGCGGCAAATCGGGGAGCTGGATCACTAGGTAAGCCACAAAACTTACCACTGTCCCCGCAGCCAGCCCGGTAATGCCAAAAGCCGGCCCGGCCAGGATGACGGTAGCGATGATCACCAGGTTGCTCACCGCCGGCGCCAGGGCCGGGGAGGTAAAGATGTAACCGGCATTTAAGAGGCCGCTGACGAGCATCCCCGTCCCCATAAAGGGGAGGGAAAGGAACATAATCCGGGTCAGCTTCACCGTCAGGTCAAAATCCGGCCCTGTAAAGCCCGGGGCCAGGAGGCGTACCAGCCAGGGCGCCAGGGCGCCGCCGACTACCGTTAACAGGGTCATGATTAAAAAGGTCCAGTTGCCCACGGCGCTGGCTACCGCCCAACCCTGGTCCCGGTCATCCCGTACCAGGTAGGTCGTGATCACCGGTACCATGACCGTGACAAAGGCCATGCCCAGGATTGTCTGGAGGAAATAGGGCAGGGTATAGGCCACCAGGTAAGCGTCGGTAGCCGCCCCGGCACCAAAACGGGCGGCAATACTGGCGTCGCGGACAAAACCCAGCACCCGGCTGAGCATGTTCAGCAGCAGGACGATCCCTGCCGCCCGGGCCATACGGGCCACCGGCGTCCCCACCGGCACCCGGACAGACTTGCCCTTATCCTTTACTGCCATCTTAGCGGGCTATCAGCCACCTGCGGCTCCTTTCTGCAGGGACTGTTCTTAAGATACTCCACGACCAGGCGGGCTGTATCCTGGGCCCGCGGCCGTAGCTCCCTGACCGCCGCCCTGACCTTCCCCGCGTTTTCCTCCCGGTAACCCAGGGCCTCCCTGACTGCCGCCGCCAGGGTGTTGCAAGTTATCCCGGCCAGGGAGCCCACGACCGGCTGTTCCACCAACCGGGCAAAGGCAGCAACCTTCGGGTCATAGGCCAGGGCGAGAAAAGGTACCCCCATAACCGCTGCCAGGATCAGGGCGTGCAGGCGCATACCAACTAAAAACTGCAACCGGCCCATCAGGCCCAGTAAGGTCTCCAGGTCCATATTCTCCCTGACCACCACCGCCTGGTTATGCATCAGGCGGGCTACCTGGCGGCAGGCGTCCACGTCGGCGGGAAAATGGAAAGGTAGAAATACCACCTGCCACCCCCCGGCCATCAGGTCGTCGGCCACCCTGGCCAGGGCCGGCCAGCAGTTATCCGCTCCCGGCCAGGAACGGATAGAAATTCCCACTACCGGCTCCTTTAACCCCAGTTCCTCCCATTTTCTCCGGCCGGATCGTAAATCCATCTCCCCGGGGTCCAGGCCCAGCACCGGGTCGGCGGTAACGTAGACTGGCGGCCGCCTGACACCCAGCTTTTCTAATATCAGCCGGGAATCACCGTCCCGCAGGGTCAGGAGCTGGACGCCATCCAGCACCCTGGCGGTGAGCCAGCGGCACCAGGGGCGTTGCAGCGGTCCCAGGCCCTGGGCGTAAATGGCCACCGGCTTCCGCAGCAGGCGGGCCAGGACCACTACCCCCAGGTAATAGAGCAGGCTTTTGGGACCGGTAATATCCTGAAAAAGGCTACCGCCGCCGCTGAGGACCAGGTCAGCCTGGCGGATGGCCCCGGCCACCGCGGCCAGGCGCCAGCGGTTTACCGCCTTTACCTTCAGTCCCGCCGCCGTCTGCTCCGGCTGCCGGGAAAGGACAGTGATCTCCAGGCCAGGGGCCAGGGAACGCAGGGCCCGTACCATACTATTGAGGACGGCTTCGTCGCCGGCGTTCTGGAAACCGTAGTAGCCGGAGATTACAACCGATGCTGGTACCGTACCAGCGGCCTGGACGTCTATCCCGGTCATGATCTGATTGCGCCCCCTCATTTTCCCGTCCCCGGCTTACGGCGGCTGGCGCCCATGATCGTAATCCTATCTATCATACCTGTTCCTAGCCTAACTATCAATACCAGAACCAGCCCCAGCAACAGGCCCAGCCAGAGGCCGTTAAAGGCCCGCAACAGGGAAAGGAGGAAGGGAATATGGATATGGCTGAAGGTATTGACCAGGGAGATCTGCCCCACCAGGGCCAGGAGCCAGAAGAGCAAATAGCGATGCTGGTAACCCAGGTGCAGGCTCAACAGCAAAAAGGGGTACCCCAGGAGAAACTCCTTGGTGCGCGGCCGAGCGAGCAAAACATTCCCCAGCAAGGAACGCAGCTGGCCTTCAAAGGGCAACAGTCCCACCCCTTCGTTGCCGCTACGGCTGATGTAGATAACGCCGGCCACAGCCACCACTGCAGCCAGGAGGACCAGTTTGACAGTGAGGCCCGCATCCAACCAGCCCCGCAGAGTAGACCCGGCCCGCTGACCTTCGCGCTTAATTATTACCGTGACCGTAAATAAAAGCAGGGGTAGGATAAAGGCTATCTTCACGCCGCTAAATTGGTTTATTTTCAGGATAAAGGTGTTATCGGCCAGGATGGCGGCAATGGCCAGGGCCCCCAGGCAAGAGATCAGGGCCGTCCGGATCACTATGCCCACGCTGGCCCTTAAACCGCGGCCCCCGGGCGACCAGGCTGTAAGCACGGCCAGGGTGGGGAAGATAATAGCCGCCCCCAGGGCCATGACCTTCCGCGCCAACAACACCTGGTGGTTCAGCCCTAGAACGGCCGTCCAGACCAGGAGACCAAAAAAACCTAGCACCAGGCCCACAGGTGCCAGGCCCATCTCCGTTAGCAATAGGACGCCGGCCGCCAGGACCCCCAGGCCCACACCCCAGAGCCATAGCCGCGAAAAGGGGAAGGGAGCAAAGGGAACGGCGCGGCCAAAGGCCAGGCCGCTGGTCAGGAGCCTCTGCTGCAACTCGCCCAGGTAATGCAGGCTGTCCTGCAACCAGTTGTTTGAGGCCCGATCAAACTTAAAGCGGACCACCAGGAGGCGGATATTCCTTTCCCGGGCAGCCAGCTCCAGGCGCTCCAGGGCGGCGGCCGGGGTAAGTTTATCCATTTCCTGCTCGCTTATGCTGTGCACCCGGATGGCCCTTTTATCCAGGAGCGTTACCAGCTGGTTCAAACCCCTCTGGGGGAAAAACTCCACTATGCCCACCGGAACCTGCAGCAGCGCCACCTGGGCTGCCAGGTTGCTACCATACTGGGGGAAGCCAGGCAGGTCCTTATCATTGAAAAGGAGGGCAGCTATATTGTCCCGGTAGGCCAGCAGGGGGTTTAGCACAACCGCCAGGGAGGTGGCATTGGCACCGTACCACCACCTGACCTGGGGAACGACCATCAGGCCCATCTCCCGCGCCAGGGCCATATCCTGATCCGGGAACCCCAGGCCCAGATCCTTTAGTTCCTCCCTCCCCAGGGGCACGCCCAGGGCTGTGAAGCCGTCACCAGTTAATACCTGCACGCCGCCGGGGACCTTATTTTGTAATTGTAGTTTCAAACGCCCCGCCAGTTGCTGGTCCGCAGTGAAAAGGTAGGTGTAATCAGGGTGGAGTTCCTTCTGGACTGCTGCCGGTAAGAAGTGGATAGCCTCCACCCCCGACCGCACCTGGACCTGCTGCTGTAAATCCTCTACGGTCTGTTCCTTGAAAAGAACAGCATTGGCCCCCTGCTGCTGCAGGCGGCTCAGGGTCTCCCTGGTGGTAAGGCCGCTCCACCGAGCCAGTTTCTGCACCTGCTGGAAGTCGACCGCCAGGGTGACTGTCCGGTTGGCTTCTTCCAGGTGCACCCGGTTGATTATAACCACCCCGGCGGCCAGGGTGGCGAAAAATAGCACCGCCCAGAGGAGCGGTTGGTAACGCCAGCGCAACAAAAGAAAACCCCTTCTTCCTTAGAAGGTTACAAACAGGATCAATTCGCCGCCCGCAGCCCGAATCCTGCTGCCAGGAGGCGGCAACTTGTGGTTAAAGAAAGGGTGAACAGTTACCGTACCGTTCACCCATTTTTAGCGAGCCGGCTTATTTACTAGCCAGGGCCTTCAACCAGTAATCCCGGATGATACTCTGCCCATAGGTCAGGCCGGGGACCGCCCAACGGGCGTTAAGTCCCTGCCAGGTGGGGGCGGAACCGCGCTGCACCAGGTTAAAGCGCGGGTCATAGAGTTTTTTGCCCGCGGGCAGGGGTTTGTTGGTGGCGTAGGCGTAAAGATGCTGGATGTGGGCCTCGACCCCGACTTCCGGGGAGGCAAAGATGGCCCCGTACACGCCGGGCGCAAAGCGCACTTTAGTGGGATCAGCGCCATTTAAGGGCTCCTGCCCGGTGTTGGGGCTGCCAGTAGCCCACAGGCCGCAGTAGTTATTCTGGTCGGCCTTGACGCTGCCGGTAAACTGCCAGTATAAGGTCTCCTTGGCTGCCTGGGCAAAGGCTATGTCACCCCGGATACCATATTCGGCGCCGATACGCAGATAGAGATCAGCCAGATCGGGGATAGGGAGCAGCTCCCGGTTGTATTCTTCCTTCATTTTAACCCGCAGGCGCGGCTTTTCACCCTCTATCCAGGCCCGGAGCTGGGAGGCGCTGGCCACTGCCGGCCCTTGGATGGTGATATCGGCCACCTTTAATATCGTTCCGTCAGGCAATTGGACCTGCTGGTCGTACTTCTTGAGTTCCACCAGGGAGTTCCCGAACTGCTGCAGCTGTTCCCGGCTGAGGGTAGACGTATCCATCTGCAGGAGTTCGGCAGAATTAATAACCCTCCCGTCCAGCAACTTCAGGTTGGTGCGGTACCCGGCCAGCTCCGCCAGGAGTTTATAGATGGGGGATTTAATATCTACCGTCCTGCTGGCGCCCAGCCAGTTGACTTCGCAGCCCAGGGCTTCGCCTACCGCCCTTAAGGGGACCACCGTCCGCCCGGCAGGGGTTATGTAGGGCTGGCCATAACTGGGCGGAATCTGTAAAACCTGGCCGTCGATGACGATCTGCAACGCTGTTGGTGCCCGGCCTGTATTACCTGGGGGTGGGACCGGCGTTGAATCGCCGGTAGTTATAACAACCCGGTTGGCCTCCGGTTGCCAATCCACCCGGGCACCCAGTTTTTCGCTGATGACCCTTAAGGGTATATAGGCCCTGTCCCCCTTGATAAAAGCTTCCTGGTCCCCCGCTGGTATAACCAGGGGCTTATTGTCCAGCACCAGTTTCACGGCCTCGCCGGCGGCAGCTGCCGGCACGGGCATGGCCACCAGGGGACTGATACATAAGAACAACGTAGCAAGCTTTGTCCCAATGCGGCGATTAATGGCGGGCACACCCTTTCCTGAATAACAATTTTAGCAAAACTATTCGCCGCGCACCCTGCATTTTCCTGCCCGCCAGCAAAATTAGCCAGGGACCCCCCGGCCCTTTATTCCAGGGCCGGCAGGGGACCCAGGCGCGCGCAGGCTTCTGCAAATTCGCGTTTCAGGTTAATAAATATTTCCTCTACGGAAAGAATTTGGCTAATTTCAGCTACTCGTTGGCCGGCAAAAATAAGTCCATCCTTGAGACACCCGCGCTGGGCATTTTCCAGAGCCCGGCGGATGCAAAACTGCTGGCCGCACTTTTTGAGGCACCCGGTACATTCACCAGGATGAATGTCGTCAGTTTCTAAGCGTTCGGTAAAAGAGTTCCTTATTGCCCGGCCCGGTAGTCCCACCGGACTGTGAATTAGTATTGAATCCTCAGGTTTTGCCGCCAGATAAGCCTTTTTAAGTTCGTTCGGGGCATCGGATTCGTAACTGGCAGCAAAGCGGGTGCCTATTTGTACTCCTCGAGCACCGAGCTGAAGTGCCCGATAAATATCGTAACCGTTGAGAATACCTCCCGCCCCAATTACCGGCAAGTTTACAGCTTGCACCACTTCCCGGAGAATATCCAGCATGGGCCGGTCCGTACCCAGGTGCCCCCCGGCCTCACAACCCTCTACTACTACCGCCGCGGCCCCGAGTTTTTCCGCCAGGGTAGCCAGACGGGCGGAGGAAACGATAGGAACCACCGGGACCTTGAATTCTCGCCCCCAGCCAAAAATATCCCGGGAAAACCCTGCCCCCGAAAAGACTAAATCAATACCGGCCTTCATGCCGGTCTTCACCAGCTGGGCAAAGTTAGATACAGCGAAAAGGATATTGAGCCCCAGTATACCATGGCCGCCGGTCATATCCCGGGCTGTTTCTATTTCCCGTTCCAGTTCCCTGGGGGATCTCCCCGTGCCGGCGATGATTCCTATCCCGCCTTCCCTGGCCACGGCTGCCGCCAGGCGGGCCCCCGAAATACGGACGGCCATCCCGCCCTGGATAATGGGGTTCCGGGCCAGGAAACGGCCAATCTGAAGGGTCGGTAATTGAAACAAGTAAAGTACCCCCCCAACATTCATAGATATCACCGGCTCAGCATACCAGAAAACAGATCAAACGTCTATACTTTTTTGTTGCCTGGCGATTCCAGATGGCACACATTTTCCCTGGCAGCAGGCAAGTACCCTTGACAAATCTGCCATCCTGGCGTATAACCAATGCTGGAACTACTTATAGACCAGCGGAGGTGGTAACCGTGCCAATCTACGAATACAAATGTGCCAAATGCGGGGTATTTGAAAAAGAGCAACGCATAACCGCCCCGCCTCTAAAGCAATGCCCCACCTGCGGGGGACCGGTGCACCGCCTGATCGGGCACAATATCAGCGTGATCTACAAGGCTGGCGGTTTCTACACGACCGAAAACCGCAGCCCGGATTATAAGAGCAAGGCTAAAGACGAAACCAAAACCGAAAGCAAAGCTAGCTAACGGCCAGGGCCGGCTCCCCAACCAGGGGACCGGCCCTTTAACCTTCTATACCCCGGCACAGGCTGCCGTTCCCTGGCCGGGCGCCTGCCTTAAACCCGTTGCCACCAACCCCCGGTCAACTTCCGGTCCGCTAACATATACTGGCAGCAAAGGAGGTTGCCCCCATGCTGCCAGAATGTCCGTTAAATACCGACGAAGTGGAACTCCATGTTGACGATGCCGTTATCCGCGTCATCCGCCGTTTGACTTACAACCTGCCCCATGAAGTTTCCGCTTTTATCCCCAGGGTCGAAATACGCCGCCGCCGCTACGCCAACGGCCAGCTGGCCTGGGAGGAAGAGGTGATCTTAAATAGCCTGACCGTCGTCCACTCCCCCCAGCGGCCCTCCACCGGCGCCAAGCTATCGGCCACCGGGCCTGGTTCCGAAGCCACCGCGGCTCCGGCTGCCGGGAAACCCGCTGATTACGGGATAGCCCGGGAAAACCCCACCGGCCCAGGTGGAAATCCTGGAGCTTCCGCCCCGGCCCGCCTTCGCATGCATTACGCTTAACCTCGCATCCAGGAGAGGTGCCGGGCCCGGGGTAACTGCCGGTGGATAGCAGTAACAGGATGAGGATCAAAAAAAGAGAGAAAGGGTCCCGCCCTCTCTGGTCGTCGTCTCATTTATTACCCGTTTTTTGCGCTTTGGCTGCCTGCACGGCCATTTTATACTCCTGACGCAAACCCTGTAACTTCTCCTGCACCCGCCGGGCCTGCTCGCTGGCCAGGATCTCCAGCAGGGTTTCCGCCACTTCGGTACACTGGAGCGCCCGGTTGCTCATATAGGGTTTCAGACTCTGGATAACCCCCAGGAGATTGGGGTCCACAATAGGATCGGCCATCTTGCTCCCCCCCATTCCTTTAAGGAGAAAATCAATCCTCTTTAGTTAAAAATATGCAAGCAGAAGATGGTTGGTGCAGCGCTGTATCCCCGGGCTGGCGCATATATTTTAACAGGAAGAAAGGGATGGGGGAGGTAAATCAAGGTGGAAAAAACCGATCTGGTGGAAGTCCTGCTGCAGTTACTTGGACCCCAGCAACAGCAAACCTTAAGCTTTAACGAGCTGGCCGGCCTGCTGGGCCTGGTCGATCTCCTGGGGATCCTGAATCTCCTGCAGGGCAATGTCAGTGTACCGGTAAAGGCTGGAGCCGGTAATGCCATCCAGGAAGCCCTGAACGCCGTCCTGGGTCAGGGAGGTGGCGGCAACGCCAAACCACCGGCTGAACTGGCCGGCTTGCTGGGTAAAAACCCGGCTCTACTTTCCAGCTTAATGAACCTGCTCATGGGTATGAGCGCCCGGGAAAGCAAGGCAACAAAAGAAAAAGAGGCTGAGGAAACACCACCGCCCGAAGAAAGCCCGCCACCCCACCCGAGCCGTGGCAATCGTTTCCGCAGCAGCTAGAAGGAGCGCTTTTTAGCGCTCTTTTTTTATGTATAAGGCTGGAATTACCTATCCACACTAAAGTTGAATTCGGTAATAAGGAGGATAATCTATGCATCCTTATCGTCGCCGCTTAATCATACCTGCCCTTCTGGCTGCTATCTTAATCAGCGCTGCCCTGTGGCAGTTCCACCATCAGGGACAGTCCCCCCTGGCCATCCCCACCCAGGCTGGGGCGCCGGTTGCCGTCGGCGATGAAATCAACCTCCTGTCCCGGTTAATTGCTGCTGAAGCAGGAACCGAACCGTATGAGGGCCAGGTAGCGGTAGGTGCCGTCATCCTCAACCGCGTGCGTAGCCCCCTCTTCCCCTCCAGTATCAGCGGCGTTATTTACGAGCCCTGGGCCTTTGAAAGCGTCAGCAACGGCCTCATCTGGCAGGTCACCGACCTGGCTTCCCCCAGCCGGGCGGCAGCCGATGCTTTGAACGGCTGGGACCCCACTTACGGCGCCCTTTTCTTCTGGAACCCGAGCAAACCCGTCAGCCCCTGGATCTGGACCCGGACCATCATTACCCAGATCGGCAACCACGTCTTCGCCCGTTAAATCCGGTAAAGGATGGTGTTCAATGTGACGCGTAAGATCGCTACTATTGCCCTTACCCTGGCCCTCTTGCTCGCCGTAGGCTGGGGTCTCTGGGAACGAGCCAACCGCCTGACCCTGGCCAACGCCGTGGAGGCCGGCGGCCAGCGTGACTTCTACAACCTGCTGAACTACGTGGAACAGGCCCAGGTCAGCATGGGCAAATCCCTGGCCAGCAGTTCCTCCCGGCAACAGGCTGTCCATCTGACGGAGGCCTGGAACCAGGCGGCTGCCGCCCAGCTCTCCCTAAGCCAGCTACCCACCCCGGGGTTAAAGCCCGTTAACATTAGCAAATTCCTGGCCCAAACCAGTGACTACAGCAATTACCTGGCGCAAAAATTAGCCCGTGGCGACGAGCTGACCGCCCAGGAAAGGGAACAGTTAGCCAGGTTGCGGGAAGAAATGAAGCGGGTGAGCCAGGACCTCCACCAGACGGAAGGCCAGGTAGCCAGCAAAGGCCTGCGCTGGAGCAGTTTCTATGGCACCCGGATGCCGAATCCCCTCAAGACCATTGCCAACCTGGCTATCCCTGTCCAGGCGGAGCCACCCGGGCCCCTGGATGGTTTTGTCAACACCGACCGGCGCCTGCAGACCCTGCCCAGTCTGAACTACGACGGTCCCTTTTCCGATCACCTGGAAAAACCGCGGCCCCTGGGTCTTAAGGGCGGCGAGGTTTCCCAGGCGGAAGCCGAACACCGGGCTACTGCCTTTGCCGCTGCGGCCAGTAACAGCAGCTACCGCGTCCAGGCCACCCGGACCACCAACGGCCTGCTACCCACCTACGCCATGAGCTTGCTGGATACCCGGCGCCCCAACGTCACCGTGCACGCGGATATCAGCAAGCAGGCCGGGGAAATAGTAACTCTCCTCAATACCCGTCCGGTAGGGCCGCCGACCCTGGACGCGGCTAAAGCCCAGGAAAAGGCTATAGCTTTCTTGAAAGCCCATGGTTTTCGTGATATGCAGCCCACCTACACCGTGCGTACGGACAATAACCAGGTAATAACCTTCGCCGCTAAAGAAGGTGAGGTCATCCTTTACCCCGACCAGGTCAAAGTCAAGGTAGCCCTGGATAACGGCGAAATCACCGGCTGGGATGCAACCCCCTACTATATGGCCCATCACCAGCGCCAGTTGCCCCAGCCCAAGCTGACGCCAGCCCAGGCCCGAGCTAAAATTAAACCCGGGCTCAAGGTAGAAGGCGTACGGCTGGCCCTGATTCCTTTACCCGGGGGGGTAGAAAAGCTCACCTATGAAGTTAGAACCAAACTCGACGATACCAGTTACCTCACCTACATCAACGCCGTAACGGGTGAAGAAGAAAAGGTACTGCAGATAGTCGATGTCCCGGGCGGGCAGTTGACCATGTAGGCTAAAACTCAACCTCCAATTGCCCCAGGACATTCTGGATGCGGTTGCCGATGGAGGTCTGGTCCGAACCAGCAAAGAGCAGGCCCACGGCGTAGTTTTCCTTATCCAGGATAAGGGAACCGCTATCCCCCGGCTGGGCAATGGGGCCGGTAACAAACTGGTCGCTAAACATGCCGGTTAGCCCTTCCTCCAGGATTACTTTGACGGTGGCCTGGAGGACTTTGATGGTAGAGCGGGTAATG
Source organism: Clostridia bacterium (assembly GCA_030445875.1). Taxonomy (GTDB): domain Bacteria; phylum Bacillota; class DSM-521; order Neomoorellales; family Neomoorellaceae; genus Neomoorella. The sequence continues at coordinate 1,353 of JASUSX010000012.1, read as the reverse complement.
CCACTGGAGCGCCCGCTCTTTACTATGGCCATATTAAGCTCTGGTTCCCGGACGCCCTTTACTGGCCCCAACTCCAGGATATCGGACCGGATAGCCTCTCTATTCACCGGCCGGGCGACGGCACAGTCAACGATATTCGCCCCGGCGGTAACCTTCTGCATCCTTACCTGGTAATTGGGCCGCACCAGGTGCACCAGGCGGTTAAAGACTTCTTGCAGGCGCAGGGCCTTGCTGCAGGTAACCTCCTGGACGACAGGATTAATGGGAATAAAGCGTTCCAGGTAACCGATGACCTGGTCCTTGCTGCCCCCGTCATAGGGGCCGGGCTGAAGGATGGGATCGCCGATACGTGCCCGGCCATCGCGACCGTTGCTGATGTTGGCCAGGATATGGTTGTTGGAAAGGATGAGAGGTTCGCCTGTCCGCCGGTCTTTTACCACCGCCCCGAAGGTCCCGGCGGTAATTTTATAGTGGCCGATGCTCATCCCCGGCCGGGCCGGCCGCTGGTAATCGGTACGGCCCAGGAGCCGTAATTCCCCTACCTCCAGGACATCGGTGTCCGCTTCGTCGAGGACCTGGGGTATCCTGGCGCCCCGCTGCAGTTTGGCAGCCGGTAGCTTCTCTTTAACCAGCACCACTACGGCCGGCTTCCTGGTTGCCTCACCGCGCACACTCTTAAACCCTTTACCTACACCCACCACATTGGGCAAACTCAAAATGTCCTGCACATACCTGGAAAGGGCCCTCTCCACCCTCTGCATTGGCGCCACTTCTCCCCTCCATTTTTTCTTTAGCCGTAGGCGGCCTCTTGCCTGGTTTACAATATGCTGGCTGTAGGAGAGTGGTGCCAGGGGCCTTTAAGATGTATTAAATTGTTGTATAATACTTAAGGGAGGAGGAAAGGTTTATGGCCTTGCAGCCGGTTACTTATCTGGACAACAGCGCGACCACCGCCGTTCTGCCCGGGGTCGCGGCCATGGTACATAAAATGCTAACGGAAAACTATGGTAATCCTTCTTCCCTGCACGGCCTGGGGGTAAAGGCGGAAAAGGCCCTGGGGGAGGCCCGCCGACAGGTGGCCGGCCTTATGGGCGCCCGGCCCGGGGAGATCTACTTTACTTCCGGCGGTACCGAGGCCAACAATTGGGCCCTGCGGGGGGTAGCCCGGGCCCGCCGGCGTCAGGGGAAACATATGATCACCACCGCCATCGAGCACCCCTCTATCCTGGCCACCTGCCGCAGCCTGGCGGCCGAGGGGTACGAGGTAACCTTCCTCCCCGTGGACGCCCGGGGCCGGGTGCGCCCGGCCGACCTGGAGGCGGCCCTGCGGGAAGACACCATACTGGTCAGCGT
>JASUSX010000011.1 GCA_030445875.1 Clostridia bacterium | reverse complement strand
GCAACTGGCAGCCGCCGGTCTCCCCTGCCTGGCGCCGGCGGAAGTGACGGGTCCGGCGGCCGCTGGCCTGGATGTCACGCGGCTCCTTCTGCCAACGGCCCCCTTGGGGGCCAGCGGGCCGCAGGTAGCCGCCTTTCTACGCCAGGCCGGCCAGGAGGTGGAGCTGGCCGGGCCGGATTACATCCTCTTGATCCTCACCCCGGGCGATAATGAGGCCAAAATCCAGTCCCTCCTGGCCTCCCTGCTGGCACTGCCACGGCCGGCCGCATCCTGGCCACCACCGGGGCCGGGCCGGCAGGGGGGGACCGGCCCCGCGTTCCTGACCGGGCTGCCCCGCCAGGCCCTCTCACCCCGGGAGGCCTGGCTGGCCCCCCGGCGGGAAGTGCCCCTCTGGCAGGCGGAAGGCCAGGTGGCGGCGGAACTCGTGGCCCCCTGTCCCCCGGGCCTGGCTCTGGTCGTACCGGGCGAGGTCCTGACAGGGGAGGTTATTGCTCGACTGGAGGCCATCCGGGGTCCGGAGGGTAAAGTGCTGATTGTGGGGTAGAGGAGTAAGCTATATAATTCCGAATTAATGCAGGTGATGCTTGGTGCCTAGCGGCCTGTTCATTACCATAGAGGGTCCCGACGGCTCCGGTAAGACCACCCAGATGGAGCGGCTGGAGGTTTTCTTACGCCGGCAGGGCCTGGCCGTTGAGTGTACCCGGGAACCCGGCGGTACGCCCCTGGCCGAGGCCATTCGCCGGCTGCTCCTGGTGCCTCACTACGGCCCGGTAGACGCCCGGGCGGAGATCCTCCTGTACGCCGCCGCCCGGGCCCAGCATGTAGCCGAACGCATCCGGCCGGCCCTGGCAGCAGGGAAAATCGTCTTATGCGACCGCTTTAGCGATTCTACCCTGGCCTATCAGGGTTACGGCCGCGGCCTGGGGGCAGAACTGGTGCACCAGGTTAATGACCTGGCCACGGGTGGCCTTGAGCCGGACCTCACCCTTTTAATCGACGTACCGGTAGAGGTGGGCTTGGCCCGGCGCCGCGGGCTGGCTGCCGACCGCATGGAGCAGGAGGAACTGGCCTTCCACCAGCGGGTACGCCAGGGCTACCTGGAACTGAGCCGCCGGGAACCGGGGCGGGTGCGCCGCGTCGATGGCACCGGGACCCCGGACGCGGTATGGGCACAGGTAGAAGGGATAGTGGTACCCTGGCTGGCAGGGGCACTCCCCGCCGCCAGGGCAGCAACGGCGGGTCCGATCCAGCGGGAGGCGAGGTAAAGGGATGATAGCCGAGCACTCGCCCGGGACAGGTGCCGCAGGGTCGGTGGCGGCCCGCCGGCAACTGCGCCAGGCCCTCCTGGGAGGGAGGGTGGCCCACGCCTACCTGCTGGCCGGGGGCGGGGAGGCGGAGAGGCTGGAACTGGCCCGCTACCTGGCCACGGCCCTCAACTGCCAGAACCTGCAAGGGGGAGAACCCTGCGGCCGCTGCCGCTCCTGCCGGCAAATGGCCGGGGGTAACCATCCGGACTATCACCTGATTAGACCCCGGGGCGCGACCCTGAAGATTGACCAGATCAGGGAACTAGAGGGGCGGCTCGGCTACCGTTCCTTCCAGGGCGGGGCGCGGATCGCCGTCCTGGAGGGAGCCGATACCCTGACGGAGGCAGCGGCCAACTGCCTGCTCAAGACCCTGGAAGAGCCCCCGGCGGGGACCTACTTTATCCTCCTGGCCGCCCAGCCAGATTTGCTTCTACCTACCATCCGTTCCCGTTGCCAGGAGGTACTCCTGGGCACGGCCGGGATAGTGCCTGCTAACGGGGCTGATTACTGGAGCCGCCTGGCCGGGGGTGACCTGGCGGTGCTGCTGGAGGAGATCCTGCCTGGCCTGGAGGAGGAAGAGGACCTGCCAGGGGTCCTCCAGGCGATAGCCCTCGCCTGCCGCGACCAGCTGGTCTGGCAGTTAACCGGATCGGCAAAACTATTATTGCAGCCGGGCTGTCCTTTGGCGCCGCCCCTGCCCCCGGCGAAGATCTGGCGCTGTTTCCAGCTTATCCAGGCGGCCCGGGCGGCCATCGAACGCAATGCTAACCGCCGCCTGGCCCTGGAGGTGCTGATGTTTAACCTGCACCGGGAACTCGCCGGTGCTTCCGTAGAGGGGTAGGAGTTTACAGACCCCTGACTTGTAACCCGGGAGGTGATAGAGATAATTACCGTCGTTGGCGTCAGGTTTAAGAAGGCCGGCAAGATCTATTACTTCGACCCCGGTACCCTGGAACTGGCTGCGGGCGACCATGTCATCGTCGAAACGGCTCGGGGCATGGAATACGGTGAAGTAGTTATCCCGCCCCGCCAGGTTGAGGAAGGCGAGGTGGTGTCGCCTTTGCGCCCGGTAATCCGCCGGGCGACGGAGGCCGATACCGAACAGGTAAACAGCAATCGTCAGAAGGAGAAGGAAGCCTTCGCCATTTGCCAGGAGAAAATCGCCGCCCATAACCTGCCCATGAAGTTGATCGACGTGGAGTTTACCTTTGATGTCAGCAGGATCATCTTCTATTTCACCGCCGAGGGCCGGGTGGACTTCCGCGAGCTGGTCAGAGACCTGGCGGCTATTTTTCGCACCCGCATTGAGTTACGCCAGATCGGGGTCCGGGATGAGGCCAAGATGCTGGGCGGGCTGGGCTGCTGCGGCCGACCGGTCTGCTGTGCTACTTTCCTGGGTGAGTTTGACCCGGTTTCCATCCGCATGGCCAAAGAGCAGAACCTGTCCCTGAACCCCACCAAGATCTCAGGCCTTTGCGGCCGGCTCATGTGCTGCTTGCGCTATGAGAACGAGGTTTATGAAGAAGCCCGCCGCCACTTCCCCCACTGCGGGACCCTGGTCCAGACCCCGGCCGGCGAAGGGCGGGTAACGGGCCAGAATATCCTCAAAAAAAAGGTGCTGGTAGAGCTACCAGAACAGGGTACACTGGAATTTCCCCTGGAGAGTGTCAGGAGAGTGGAACATGAGCATTAATCTTCCCGAGGGGCCGGGTGGCCCCCTGGCCGGTGTTCTGGCCGGGCTGGAGGGGCGCCTGGCCGAGGTGGTCAAAGAGGTACGCCGCCTGCGGGGGATGGTACGGGAACTGGAAGAGGAAAACCAGCGCCTGCGGAATATTATCCTGGTCGACCAGAGCGGGTCCGGGGGCCACGAGCAGCTTTTGCACTTTTATGAAGAGGGCTTCCATGTCTGCCCGCCCCAGTTCGCCCGGGTCCGGGGCAACGAGGGCTGCCTCTTTTGCCAGAGCTTCCTGGAAAAGAAGGGGTTGAAACCCCATGGCTAACCTCTACCTGGTAGCCACTCCTATTGGCAACCTGGAGGATATCACCTTGCGGGCCTTAAGGGTTTTAAGGTCAGTCGATATGATTGCCGCTGAGGATACCCGGCGTACCCGGGAACTCCTGGCCCACTACGACCTGCACACGACCCTGACCAGCTACCACCGCCACAACCAGGCCAGCAAAACCCCGTACCTGTTAAGGCTCCTCCAGGAAGGCCGGGAAGTCGCCCTGGTTTCCGACGCCGGCCTGCCGGGGATCAGCGACCCGGGGGAAGATCTGGTGCGGCAGGCGGTGGCCGCCGGCATCACTGTAGTTCCCATTCCCGGGGCCAACGCCGCCCTGAGCGCCCTGGTGGCCTCCGGCCTGCCTGCCGGCCGCTTCGCCTTCGAGGGCTTCTTGCCCCGGTCCGGCCGGGAGCGGCGGGAACGCCTGGCAGCTTTAGCGGCGGAGGAACGCACCCTGGTTTTCTACGAAGCCCCCCACCGCCTGGAAGCCACCCTGGCCGACCTGGCAGCCAGCCTGGGGGAACGCCGGGTGGCCATAGGCCGGGAACTGACCAAGAAGTTTGAGACCATCTGGCGGGGGACCCTAACGGAGGCCAGGGAGTATTTTCAGGCCCACCCGCCCCGGGGCGAAATCACCCTGGTGGTAGCCGGCGCCGGCCCGGCGCCCCGGCCGGCATACGACCCGGTGCGGGCGGCAGCGGAAGTGGCCGAGCTGGAAGCGGCCGGCCTCGAGCGGAAAGAGGCCCTGGCCCGGGTGGCGCGGCGGTACAGCCAGCCCCGCCGGGAGATCTACCGCGCCTGCTTGGAACGGAGGTCGGAGGCAGGAAGCCGGAAGTCGGAATCGCCGTAGGGACTGGCTACGCCGGTTCCTGATTTAGCCGGCCAAAAAACGGCCGCAATAGGAAAAGGCGCCTGCAGGCGCCTGATTACTCATCCCACTTTGCTTTTAAGTATGTTTCTTCCCTTGATCGCAACTTTCCTTACCTAAACCGCCTGGGCGTGGTGGGTCATGGCTTCCAGGCAGGAGCGGCAGACGTTTTTACCCTGGAAATTGACGATATCCTCGGCATTACCACAGAAAACGCAGCCCGGCTCGTACTTTTTCAGGATAATCTTCTCATGGTCGACGTAAATCTCCAGGGCGTCCTTTTCATCGATACCCAGGGTACGTCGCAGCTCGATGGGAATGACTACCCGGCCCAGCTCGTCCACTTTACGTACTACGCCTGTTGATTTAATCAAGTCTCTCCCCTCCTTATTTCAACACGTTTCGACAACCTGGCTATATGATACCAAGGTTTCCAGTAAAAGTCAACCATATTTTGGACAAAAAAATAGCCTTCCGGCGCCATTATAGCCAAAACTTGACAGCTTGCTCCTTTTTTTAATATAATACTCCTGAATTTGCCGAAAGGGGCGACCTGGATTATGGGGGAAAAGGTTTTTTATGTCACCACCCCTATCTACTACCCCAGCGATAAACTGCACATCGGCCACGCCCTGACCACCACCATGGCCGACACCCTGGCCCGCTACAAGCGCCTGCGGGGTTACGACGTTTATTTCCTGACCGGCTCGGATGAGCACGGCCAGAAAATCCAGCGCAAGGCCCGGGAGGCCGGGCTACAGCCCCTGGCGTACGTCGACCGCATTGTGGCTACCTTCCAGGAACTCTGGCGCCGGCTTAATATTTCTTATAACGACTTCATTCGCACCACCGAACCCCGCCATATGCGGGTGGTCCAGGAACTGCTGCAAAGGATCTACGACCAGGGGGATATCTATAAGTCTACTTACGAGGGCTGGTATTGTACCCCCTGCGAAACCTTCTGGACGGAACGCCAGCTGGTGGACGGCAATTGCCCCGACTGCGGCCGGCCAGTAGAGCTGGTTAAGGAAGAGAGTTACTTTTTCCGCCTGAGTAAGTACGCTGAACGGCTGCTGCAGTACATTAAAGACCACCCCGATTTTATCCTGCCGGTTACCCGGCGCAATGAGATGATCAGCTTCATCGAGGGCGGCCTGGAGGATCTTTGTATTTCCCGGACTACCTTTGACTGGGGCATCCCGGTGCCCATGGACCCCCGCCATGTCATCTACGTCTGGTTTGACGCCCTGACCAACTATATCTCCGCCCTGGGGTACGGTGCTGCTGATGACCACCTCTTCCGCAAGTACTGGCCGGCAGCTGTACACCTGGTAGGCAAGGACATCGTCCGCTTCCATACCATCATCTGGCCCATCATCCTCATGGCCGCCGGCATTGAGCCGCCGCGCCAGGTATTCGGCCACGGCTGGCTGCTGGTGGACGGCGGCAAGATGTCCAAATCAAAGGGCAATGTCGTCGACCCCATGGTCCTCATCGACCGCTACGGCGCCGACGCCATCCGCTATTTCCTGCTGCGGGAGATGCCCTACGGTGCCGACGGCTATTACAGTGAGGACGCTTTAATCAACCGCTACAACACCGACCTGGCCAATGACTTTGGTAACCTTTTGAGCCGCACCATGGCCATGATCGAGAGGTTTAACGGCGGGGTGATTGACGCGCCCGCTGCCTCAGAGCCCCTGGATGAAGAACTAAAAGCCATAGCTGCGGAGGTACCAGGGGAGGTGGACGCGGCCCTGGGCAATTTTGAATTTGCCCGCGCCCTGGCCGCCATCTGGCGCCTGGTCAACCGCGCCAACAAATACATCGAAGAGACGGCCCCCTGGGCCCTGGCTAAAGACCCGGCTAAGAAACAACGCCTGCAGACGGTCCTGTACAACCTGGCGGAAACCATCCGCCAGGTGACCATTATGGTAGGCCCCTTCATGCCCGGCGTTCCGGCCCGGGTCTGGGAGCAACTGGGCCTGCAGGATACCCCGGCGGCCCTGAGCTGGGAGAGCCTGGCTGGCTGGGGTGGGCTCCCGGCAGGGACCAGGGTGCGACGGGGGGAGCCCCTCTTCCCACGCATTGAAACTAACGCACAGGAAGGAGAAGAACCGGTGACAGTAGCAGAAACTCCGGCGGCGCCGACTGCAGAAAAGGCAACCCCGGCGGCAGACCGGAAGGAAGCAACGGTTGAGGAAATAACTATCGACGAATTCGCCCGTATCAACTTGCGGGTAGCCGAAGTTCTGGCCGCGGAGAAGGTGGCCAATGCTGATAAACTGCTGAAACTCGAGGTTAAAGTGGGCGACGAACGGCGTACCGTCGTGGCCGGCATCGCCCGCTACTACCAGCCGGAAGAGCTGGTGGGCAAGAAGGTGGTCATCGTCGCCAACCTGAAGCCGGCCAAACTGCGGGGCATTGTCTCCCAGGGTATGGTCCTGGCGGCTGTAGACGGCGAGACCTTAAGCCTGGTAACGCCGGAGCGGGCTGTGCAGGACGGTGCCCAGGTGAGATGATACTTATCGATTCCCACACCCACTTGAATGACCCGGACTTGGCCGGCGACCTGCCGGCGGTCCTGGCGCGCCTGCAGGAGGCCGGCGTCACGGCAGTCATCAACGTCGGCTACGACGTGCCCTCCTCCCGGCGGGCGGTGGAGCAGGCCCACGCCTGGCCCTTCATCTATGCCGCCGTGGCCGTTCATCCCCACGACGCCGTAACCTTTGACGATGAGGCCGGGGCCACCATCCGCGGCCTGGCCGGGGACGGCCGGGTGGTGGCCATTGGCGAGACGGGCCTGGACTACTACCGCAACCTCTCCCCACGGCAGCGCCAGGAAGAGGTCTTCCGCTGGCACCTGGACCTGGCCCGCACTTTACGCCTGCCGGTGATTATCCACGACCGCGACGCCCACGGCGACACTTTACGCATTTTGAAAAAGGCCGGCCCCCTGCCGGCCGGCGGCGTCCTCCACTGTTTCTCCGGCAGCTGGGAGATGGCCCGGCAGTGCCTGGACCTGGGCTTTTATATCTCCTTTGCCGGGCCGGTGACCTTCAAAAACGCCAGCAAGCTCAGGGAGATAGCTGTCCGGGTGCCCCTGGAGCGGCTGCTCATTGAGACAGACTGCCCCTACCTCACCCCGGAGCCCCACCGCGGCCGGCGTAACGAACCTGCTTATGTGGGCCTGGTGGCTGCGGCCATCGCCGCCGCCCGCGGCCTGGCCCCGGAAGATATCGCCGCCGCCACGGCGGCTAATGCAAGAAGGCTGTTTGGGATTTAATATCAGACCCGCGGTTTTGCTTATAGCACCGCGGGTCTTTAATATATGTACGCTACCTAATTTGCCAGCTATATACCTCCAATTGACGCTGACGAAAAATAACTGGCCCAAATCCATTTCCCTACCGTTCCCTGCGAGATATTTTTGGTTAATTCTGACGAAAGCGCAGGAAACTTTTACCCTGGTGGCGAAGTATCACATGGGTAAGATAAACGACAAAGGCTAGTAATCAGCTACCAAGAAAAATGGTAGCCGGTCGTCTTGGTCATACCGCCGCAGGGAGATATATTCCTTATAGGTAGGCTATTTTTCTCATTAGACTTAAATAATGTTTCAATCCCTAATAGGAATCCTGGTGGCATATTTTATTTTATCCAGCAAAATAGTATTAGTAAACCCCTTGACAAAAAAAGAAGGCCATGGTACTTTATACGCATAAGGTAATTATACTTATATAATTAAATACAGAAGGCGGTGATGATATGGGTTTTCTCCAAGCTGTAAGAGCCCTGGGGGATCTGGAGGAGGGGGAAGGACTGGAACCCTACCTGAAATTCCCCCTGGAAAAGGAAGGTCGGGTAATCCGGGTTTACCTGGATATTCCCGATACCCGGGCGGAGGTGCTGGTGGTCCGGGGGGTAAGCAGGGTCGATGTCGCTCACTTCCAGTCCGATCCGGCGATGAAGGTGAAATATCTTTACCGGGACCGGGTGGGTTCGGCCGCCACCTGGGGTTTTACCCCCCTGCATAAACTGGGCCGGCCCAAAAGTAGCCGGGAAAAGAATAGGGAATACCTGCTTGGCAAGAGCGGCGACTGGCGCCAGGATAAAGACAGTCACTTCTTCAAGATCCGCAACAAACTTCTTCTGGAGTATGAAGCCACCGGCACCCTGGTGGCAGGTTCGGTAGATATAATTATGGCCGACCTGGAGAAAAAAATCGATATAGTGCTGGATGACCTGGACCTCAAGCAGTCCCATATTATCCTTTTCGGTGCAGCTGACGGGGACCTGTTCCTTTACCCGGGGGATATCCCGGCCTTTGTCGCCTATTTCCAGCGCAAGCTGAAGGAATCACTGGAGGGAAGGGGTACCAGCCCTAAGGGGAAGGCCGGCAAATCGGGATTGCGATCCGGGTCGCAGGATGGGGAGCAGATTTGCGCTGTTTGCGGACAAACTGCCAGCGCTTTCACCGGGTTAAAGAAGATCTTTAAGTTCGCAACCGACGATAAGGTTAACTTTGTTCCCGGCCTGGCCAAAGAACGGGCGGCGACCACGTTCCCCATCTGCCTTACCTGCCTGGCTGATATCTCCGGCGGTCGGGATCATGCGGAAAGAAAGCTAACCAGCAGCTCCCTTTTGCCGGGGATGCGGTTATGGGCAATCCCTGAGGCAGTAGGCGGCAAGGAACAAGGAAATATCTTCGTCAGCCTTCTCAATAATGTCGAAGCTAATCTAAAGGATGGCAATCTGCAAACACCAGGAGAACAGAGCGAGGAACGGTTTTTCAGCCAGCTGGCCCGTAAGGATAATACCGGCCTGGTTTTCCACTTCGTTTGCTGGGAACGCAACAATGCCCAGGAACTTGTGCACATGATGGTCGAGGACGTACCGCCGGAACGGCTGGCCTTTCTTGAAGGTTGCTGGAACGAAACCATGGAAACGTTTTTCGCCGGGGTTTCCCAATTGCGTTCCCTGGATATGGCCGTCCGCTCTTTATATGTAACCTTAAGCCGCCTGGCCGGTAAGAGTGAAGCTGATCGTAAAGTTTGCCGCGATTTTGCCCTGAAAATTATTACCCGGATGCTTCAGGGTGAAACGCTGCCGGTAGCCGCCTATAAGAAGATGGTCAACGCCCGGACGGGCAAACTGATTTTTGATAGCGATAAGTGGTCCGACGCCGAGAAGAATATTCTTTTCGCTCATGCCCTGGCCGAATTTATGCTACGGGTAAATGATAGGAGGGAAGAACGTGAAGCTGGAGTTTCTGGATGAATTTAAGGACCCCTACATGATGACGCCCCTGGGGCGGGGTGTCTTTCTGGCCGGCGTGGTTCTGGGCTATATGGCCCGCAGCCAGGTAGAAAAGGACATCAGCATTGCTCCGTTGTTTAAGCAGCTGGAGTTCGGCCGCCTGAACATGAAAGCCTTAAAAAAACTCCTGGCGCGGGTACCCCAGCTCTTAGCAGCCTACAGGGAAAGCATGAAGTATAGCGGTTACATTGCCAGCCTGGCCGCCGAAGCGAACGAGTTGATCCTCAAAGGGGAGGACCAGGAGCTGGGCGTGGAGGGCAACTTTGCCTTTACCACTGGTTTTGCCGGTGCCAGCAAATACTTCTGGAAGGTATTCGGTAAACCGGAAGAGGAAAAAGCAAGCGATGTTACTGCTGATGTACCTGATGCAAGAGGGTAACTCGCGGCTCTCCCACCTCTCACTACCCACATCTCACATCTCATAAAGGAGGTACATAACCATGTCTTTCATCAGCAGGCGCGAAATCCTTTTCCTTTACACCGTCAAAGATGCCAACCCCAACGGTGATCCCCTGAACGAAAACCACCCCCGCTACGATGAAGATACGGAGCAGGTGCTGGTATCTGATGTACGCATTAAGCGGACGATCCGGGACGAATGGGTGCGGCAGGGCAAGATGGTCTTCGTCGACGGTGAACCCAAGACGCTGAAGAACCGGTTTGAGGAATTAAAGGCGCAGACCGGTAAAGGCAGCGGTGAAGAGGTTATGCGGGAGTGTCTGGACACCAGGCTCTTCGGCGTGACCTTCGCCCTGGGCAATGAATCCTTCTCCTGGACCGGACCGGTCCAGTTTAAGTGGGGCCGCTCCCTCCACGCCGCCACCTTTGAGTTTATCCAGGGGACTTCGGCCTTTGCTACAGAGGGCAAGGACGGTAAGGCGAAGGACCAGCGTTCCTTTCGCAATGAATATAAAGTACCCTTCGCCTTGATCGCGGTGTACGGTATAGCCAACCAGCACGCAGCCGGCTTTACCGGCGCCGCTGATGCTGACCTGGAGGACCTGGCGGCAGCCCTGTGGCAGGGCACTGATAACCTGATCACCAGGAGCAAGAACGAGCATAAAGCGCGCCTCTACCTGGAAATAAAATACCGCCCGGATTTCGATGGCAAGATAGGCGCCCTGGATGAAAAGGTTGCCCTCTGCCTGGACGATGGTCAGGAGCTGACCCGCGACCGGCAGAAGGCCTTGCGGCGCCTGGATGAGGTGCTGGTAGACGTCAGCCCACTGGTCAATGCCCTGAAAGATAAGCAGGATACTATCGAGACGGTGAGGGTTATCAAAGACCGTGAGCTCAGGCTGAAAGGGGAGGAAGGGCTGCAAGCTATCGGTTTCACTAACATCGAGTTGAGGTGATCAGGGTGGTTTTGGTCTTTGATGTTAAGGCTCCGCTGGCTATGTTCAGGAAACCATACACCACCACCTCCCTGGTTTCCTTTCCCTTCCCCCCGCCGACGGCAATAGCCGGCCTTATAGGGGCCATAACCGGCCTTGATCACGGCGCCACGCGGGGTTCCTGGCGGGCTGAATACTGGCAACACCTGACCGGGACCCAGATCGCCCTGGGGTTTAACCGGGAACCTGTGCCCATGACCACGACCATCAATATGATTAAATACAAAACCCCCAGCGGCGATATGAGCGAACATATCCAGGCCAAACACCAGCTGGTAAAGAACCCCTCTTACCGGATTTACCTGCGGGGAGGCGCAATCTATACCGAGCTGAAAAAGCGCCTGGAACGGGAAGAGTTTGTCTATACCCCTTACCTGGGGGTGGCCTGGGCCCTGGCTGATGTTGTTTATGTCGGTGAATTTAATGAAGAGGAAATTAGAGAGAATGATACCTGGGTGCAGACGGTCCTGCCTGTATACGGGGGCGCCCGGGTGGATGTCCTGCGCAGCGGGGCCATCCACCGGGAACTGGTACCCTATCGCCTGGACGCAGAACGCCGCTTAAAGAAAACAGTCAACGTAATCTACCTGGACTTCAAGAATAAGGGACGCCTGTGGCTCAAAGACCGGGGTGACCTGCCGGTTTCCCAAGTAGGCGAAGAAAGGGTGGCGTGGTTTGAGCCCTGGTGAAATTTACAGCCATCCGGGCAAAAGACTGGAGGATCATCTACTACGTACCTGGAATATAGCCGTTAAGATAGCGGCCTGGTGCCGGCTCAACCTTGATCAGGTCATGGAGGAAGCCCTGCTCCTCCATGACCTGGCCAAGTCCCACCCTATCTTTCAAAAGAAGCTAGAGGGGGAACGGCGGCGCTTTAACCATGCCGAACCCTCGGCCGTCCTGGTGCTCGCCCGTACCGGTAACCTCATTTGCGCCGAAGCCGTGCGCCGCCACCATACAACCCTGGAGAACCTGGCGGACATCAAACACCTCTGGGGCAACCATCCTTATGCTGAATGGCAGAAGACCATCGGCCGGTTACCCTGGTGGCCGGGTGCCGCCAGGCTAGCCGGGAAACTGGGGGCCGATATTTGCCACTGGTCGGACCTGTTGCCCGGGACCGATGCGTGGGAGGATCTCATTTTCGGTACCATCGATCTTTATACCCCGGATAGTGAGGGCGCATTGTCGGATTGGCTCCGGCTGCGTCTATTTACTTCTATACTGGTGACTGCCGACCGCCTGGAGGCCATGGGCGGCGATATAGCCTGCCCGCCCCTGATGGTAGACCGGCAGAAAATAAATAACTATATCACCTCTTTGCAGGGTAAAAAACTGGCGGCATGGCGCGGCCAGGTGCGGCAAAAAGTAATAACCGCAGCTTCGCAGATTATTCAAGCCCCGGGGATATACACCCTCACCCTGCCGACCGGCGCTGGTAAAACCTTAATCGGCCTGCAAGTGGCCCTGGAAAATGCTGCCAGGCTGGAGGCAACCGGGATCATTTATGTGCTCCCCTTTGTCAGCCTGGTGGAACAAAACGCGGCAGTAGCCCGCGAGGTCTTCCCTGCCGTCATGGAGGATCACCATCTCAGTTTTACGGATGGAGCCCTTGATGAAGAAACCGAGGAGGATGAAGCCAACCGGCGCTTTATAGCCTTTTACCGTTACTGGCAGGAACCGGTGATTGTGACCACCCTGGCCAAACTGTGGGAAGTGCTTTACTCACCCCGGGTAAATGATACCATGTCCTTCCACCGCTTGAGCCGGGCCATCGTTATCCTGGATGAGCCCCAGTCCATACCGGTCAGGTGCTGGCAGGGCTTTGGAAAAACCCTGGAGCTATTGAAAGAACGCCTGGGGACTACCTTTATCCTCATGACCGCCACCCAGCCCGGCCTGGCGACAGGGCTGGAACTGGCCCCGGAACCAGTTTCTTTCCCTGCCGTCAGGCACGAGTTTCACTGGTTGAACCGCCGGATGACCATTGAAGAAGCAGCCGCTTTTTTGGCAGCAAAGGGAGCCCTGCATAAAGACTGCCTGATCGTCTTAAATACCCGCGAGGCGGCCCTGCGTATGTACCTGGCCATGAAGGCCAGGGGGGCGGAACCGCTCTTCCTTTCAGCCTGGGTAGCACCGGTACACCGGGAGGAGATACTCCGGCAATTAAAAGCCAAAGAGCAAAGGGGCGAGCCGCGCTGTCTGGTGGCCACCCAGGTAATCGAAGCGGGCATGGACCTGGATTTTGCCATAGTTTTTCGTGACCTTGGCCCCATGGACAGCATCGTCCAGGTGGCCGGCCGTTGCAACCGTCATGCCGGACCCTGGCGCGGGCAAATCTACCTGGCGGAACTGGTAGACGAGAGGGGCCGGAATTTCGCTTCTTATGTTTATGATTCGACCCTGCTCAACCTGACCCGTCAGGTCTTAAGGGAGTATTTCGATGAAAAGGACTGCCGGGAAATAATCCGGGCCTATTTTCGGGCCTTGCAGGGGGCCATTCAAGATTCCGAACTATGGCGTAATATAATCGAAGGCCGCTGGGGGGAGTATGTCGACCTGTATACGGACAAGCGGCCCGATGAAGTAATGCTTGTGGTGCAGGGTGCCGTGGAGGGGGCAGAGGCGAGGGTCTCCCGGCTGCTGGGGACGATTAGTGCACCCTTAACGCCGGAGGATAAGGGTGATTATGCCAGGCTCGAAAAAAGACGCCAGGCCTTCAGGGAAATTACCAGGCACGCAATCTCTGTTCCCAAAAAGCACCTCGATGAATGGTACCAGCGGGAAGGGGGCATGATTTATGGCCTGAAGGAGCCGGCCATCCGGGAGATCTTCCCCGACCTGTGGCTGGTGCAGGATAAAGGCATCGGGCGGATTTACCGGCGGGAAACGGGATTTGTTCCGGTAAAGATTGCGACCCTGATGGAGGGTGGGGAGGATGCTGGATGCTAACCAGCCGCCGGTGAATGGCACCCTGATCTGGTACTATACCATCTGTCCCCGCCAGGTCTGGTTAATGGCGCGGCAGATGACCCCAGATGAAAACGATGATAATGTAGTACTGGGGCGCTTCCTGCACGAGAGGGCCTACAACCGCGACCGGCATGAAGTCCTGGTCGGCAATATCAAGATTGATCTGGTCCATGGTGCCCGGGGGGAAGTTGTCATCGGCGAGATTAAAAAGTCCAGCCATACCAGGGAAAGCGCCCGCCTACAATTGCTATATTATCTCTATGTCCTTAAAGGTTACGGTCTCGACTTAAAGGGGGTTTTACTTTTCCCTTTAGAAAAACAAAGAGAAGAAGTAGTCCTCGATGTAGTGGGGATAGAGGCAGTAGAAAAGGCCATCGCCGGCGTCCGTGCAATTGTATCTCTGCCTTCCCCCCCGCCACCGGTAAAGACAAAACGGTGCCGGCCCTGCGCCTATGCTGAGTATTGCTGGGCTTAAAGGTGATGTAAGCATGAAAAAATCGATCTATGTTGTGAACGACGGGGAACTAAAAAGGGAAAGCAATACCCTTTGCCTGATAATGGCAGAGGGTAAGAGATTTATCCCGGTGGAAGATGTGAGCGAGATTCACATCTTCGGGGAAATAGACATTAATAAACGCTTATTGGAGTTCCTGGCGGAGAAAGAGATAATTCTTCATTTTTATAACCACTATAACTATTATGTCGGCAGCTATTATCCCCGCGAGCACTACAACTCCGGTTTTATGATTATCAAACAGGCTGAACATTACCTGGTAGCGGGACAGAGGATGAAGATCGCCAGGGCCTTTGTTAACGGGGCTGCCAGGAATATCAGGCAGGTGCTTACCTATTATAAGAATCGCGGTAAAGAATTAAGCGTTACCCTGGATCATATTGATTCCCTGGCTGCGTCAATTGACCGGGTGGGTAGTATTGAAGAACTCATGGCTATCGAGGGCAATATCAGGGAGAGGTATTATCAAGCCTTCGATATAATTATCGGGGACCCTGACTTTACTTTTAAGGAAAGAAGCCGGCGGCCGCCCCAGAACCAGTTGAACGCCTTGATTAGTTTCGGCAATACCCTCCTTTATACCACGGCATTAAGCGAAATTTACCGTACCCACCTGGATCCCCGGATAGGATTCCTGCATACGTCCAATTTTCGCCGCTTTTCACTAAACCTGGACGTAGCGGAGATATTTAAGCCCATAATCGTTGATCGGTTAATCTTCAGCCTCATCGGCAGAAACATGATTAAAAAGAACCATTTTCAAAAGAAATTGGGGGGCATAATCTTAAACGATAGTGGTCGGATGCTTTTTATCAAAGAATATGAGGATAAAATCGCCACCACTATCCAGCATCGGGATCTGGGGCGTAACGTTTCCTACCGGCGCCTGATCAGGATGGAGCTTTATAAATTGGAAAAACACCTTATAGCGGAAAAGGAATACGAACCCTTTCAGGCCAGGTGGTAAAGATGCTTGTTATTGAGGTTTACGACGTTAATGAAAAGAGAGTGTCCAAAGTATTAAAAGTAAGCCGTAAATACCTGTACTGGGTCCAGAACTCCGTCCTGGAGGGTGACATTTCTGAAGCTAATTACAAAAAGCTAAAGATGGAGCTGAAGCGGATTATTGTCGCCGAGGAAGATTCGGTGCTGTTCTACACCTTTCGGACTACCAGATACTCTCAGAGGGAAGCCCTCGGTGTTGTTAAGGGCGGCGAGAGTAATATTTATTAAAGGGTGATTGATAGGCCATGTTAAAGGGTAATATGGATATGCACCTTCAGGTTGAACTGACCCCGGCTGGAGGCGATAGTTTAACCTTACCTGTACATTATAACAACTTGATGCAGGGCCTTATTTATAACCTGGTAAAAGAGCGGATGCCCCAAATCCACAAGCAGGGTTATGTAGGCGGGGAAAGGACCTTCCGCCTTTTTGTATTTTCGCGCCTTATGGGTCGGGTTAAAGAGATAAGAGATGGGCATATAACCTTTCATGCACCGGTAAAGTTTAAAGTTGGTAGCCCATTAAAGGAGTTTATCGAGGCACTGGCGGAAGCCTTTCTGACGGTAGAAGAGATGCGTTTGGGAAGTACCGTGATCTGGACCGGGGCACTGGCTTTAACCCCTTTACCGGATTTCAGCAGCGGTAAAGCCAGAGGCAGAGCTCTATCACCGATAACGGTTTATTCTACTCTACAGAATGCAGAAGGAAAGAAGAAAACCTATTACTATCATCCGCAGGAGAAGGAATTCGGGCAGCAGGTTAAGGCCAACTTGCTTAAAAAGGCCGCTGCCCTGGGAATTGAATTTCCACCCGAGGCCCAGCTGGAGTTACAACCGGTTAACGTTAGAAGTAATGACCTCAAAGTAGTGTATTATAAGGATACGGTAGTTAAGGGCTGGATGGGTCAGTATGTACTATCTGGAGAACCGCAGCTGCTGCGATTGGCGTTTAGCGCCGGGATTGGGGCTAAAAACTCCCAGGGCTTTGGTATGCTGGAACCTGTGGGTTAACAAAAATAACCGGGGAAAAATGTCGTCGACCATCAATAGTGCAAAAACCCCCGGAGGTCGACGACAGAAGCAGATGGCGTAGGATATTGATTTTACTGGGTTTGATAAAATAACACCTTTTCTGCCCCTGTTTGTGGTAGAATAAAATATGAGCAAAAATGCCGTATAAATTAGGTTACCAGCCTACCTATGAGGGATTGAAACAGGTCTAGCTCTTCATCGGATTCGGTACTGCTGGCCGTTACCAGCCTACCTATGAGGGATTGAAACTGTGATTTGTTTCAAGGGTTGACACAAAGGATTTTAGGGTTACCAGCCTACCTATGAGGGATTGAAACCAGGGGCGGTGAGGTGATGATGCGCTATAAGCAAATTTGTTACCAGCCTACCTATGAGGGATTGAAACCAAAATTCACCGGGGCAAGGTCTTGCCAGTGCTGCCGGGTTACCAGCCTACCTATGAGGGATTGAAACACGACTGGCGCAAGAAGCAAAACGGGGCACTCCAGGGTTACCAGCCTACCTATGAGGGATTGAAACAGGGACTGAGGAAAAATGCTGGTTAGGATGATCGCGTTACCAGCCTACCTATGAGGGATTGAAACAGGAGGCGTTCTACATGCCCACCTTACCTCCTTCCGTTACCAGCCTACCTATGAGGGATTGAAACAATAGATACCTCTGCCAACGCCTAGCTTCCGTTTTGTTACCAGCCTACCTATGAGGGATTGAAACCCAATGGCGAGGTGTTCGCGCGGAGGCTCCTCTTAAGTTACCAGCCTACCTATGAGGGATTGAAACATCCACTCATAATCCTTTTCAAATTCTCTTTCATACGTTACCAGCCTACCTATGAGGGATTGAAACCCGGTCCGACCGGCTATGAAAACATGCTCGCTGGTAAGGTTACCAGCCTACCTATGAGGGATTGAAACTAAAATCGCTGCTACCTCCGGTTGCCGCCACCTCACGTTACCAGCCTACCTATGAGGGATTGAAACAAACGGCCAGTGGCAGGATGAAAGGGGAAGTCCATGTTACCAGCCTACCTATGAGGGATTGAAACCCGCCAGGGCTTTCCGCAAGGCCGGACCAACCCGGGTTACCAGCCTACCTATGAGGGATTGAAACCATCTCTTTCCCCGATGCTGAAGTGACCACCGAAGGTTACCAGCCTACCTATGAGGGATTGAAACCCGGGAGCCTATCCCGACAATTCTCCCCTACCCGCGTTACCAGCCTACCTATGAGGGATTGAAACTTCTTGTTCTTGATCATAGGTACGCTTACCATTTTGTTACCAGCCTACCTATGAGGGATTGAAACTAAGGTA
>JASUSX010000010.1 GCA_030445875.1 Clostridia bacterium | reverse complement strand
GTACAGGGTGTCGCCCGGGGCTACCTGCCAGTAAACGCCCGAGGGGCAGGGCGGTTCCGTCGGCAGGCAAAGCACCTGGCCGATCTGCAGGTTATAGGGGTCAATACCCGGGTTCAAGCGTTCCAGCTCGGCGACCGTTGTCCCTACACGCAGGGCTATAAGATACAGGGTATCCCCCGCCTCTACCCGCCAGTAACGGCCGGAGGGGCAGGGAACTTGCATGACGCCCACGCATAATCACCCCTTGCAGGTTTCTTCCTGCATTTTATGCGCGGGATGCGAGAAAGGTACTAGATTTACTCCTTGTCCAGGCCAAAGTGGCTATGGAGGGATTGCATGGCCCGGGTCAGGTATTCCTCATCAATGATGCAGGAAACCTTGATCTCGGAAGTGCTGATCATGTGGATGTTAATGCCTTCCTCGGCCAGGCAGGCAAACATGTCAGCAGCCACGCCGGGGTTGGTGATCATCCCGGCACCAACAATCGATACCTTGGCCACCTTATCGTTATAGGTTACCTTGCTGGCACCGATTTCGGCCCGCACCCTCTCGGTAACTTCTACGGCCTTACGGAGATCATCGCGGCCAACGGTAAAGGCAATGTCGTTGATGCTGTCCCGCATGGCGCTCTGGACGATCATATCAACATTGATACTCTCCCGGGCCAGGGCCACAAAAAGGGCTTTGGCGATCCCCGGCCGGTCGGGGACATCATACAGGGCTATGCGGGCTACGTTACGGTCACCGGCCACACCGCTAACCACCATTTTCCTTTCCATTTCCGTCACCTCTTTTACCAGGGTTCCTTCGTGGTCATTAAAGCTGGAGCGCACTTCCAGGACTACGTTGTTTAATTTGCCGAATTCCACCGCCCGGGGCTGCAGCACCTGGGCCCCCAAACTCGCCAGTTCCAGCATCTCGTCGTAGGAGATTACCGGGAGTTTCCTGGCTGTAGGAACTTTACGGGGATCGGCCGTATAGACCCCGTCCACGTCGGTGTAGATCTGGCAGACGTCGGCTTTAAGGGCAGCCGCCACGGCTACAGCCGTCGTATCTGAGCCGCCCCGCCCCAGGGTGGTAATCTCGTTGTCGCAGGTTTTGCCCTGGAAGCCGGCGACGATGACGATTTTGCCCTGCTCCAGTTCCTGGCGCAGCCGGTCGCAGCTCACCTCCAGGATGCGGGCCTTGGAATGAACGGCGTCGGTTAGAATACCTACCTGGGGTCCCGTTAAAGAGACGGCCGGTTCCCCCAGCTCGTGGATGGCCATGGCCAGTAGGGCAATGGAGGTCTGCTCCCCCGTAGCCAGGAGCATGTCCATCTCCCGGGCCGGCGGGGCCGGGCTGATCTCATGGGCCATGGCGATCAAGTCGTCGGTCATATCCCCCGGGGCGGAGACAATGACCACGACATCGTTCCCTGCCCGGCGGGTGTTGACTACCCGGCGGGCAACATTTTTGACCCGTTCGGGTCCATTGACCGAAGTACCACCGTATTTCTGGACTATGAGCGCCATAAAGTGCCCCCCTGAATAGATGTGGGATGATGGGATTGGATACGGGAAACTTGGAAAAACTGACCCTGTCAGGGAAGGGGCTATTCCAGGACTACTGCCCCTCGCGAGCAGGGGGCCAGTTCCTTTACTATGCAAGCCACGCCATGGCGGGCGAAGGCTGCTGCCATAGCTGGACCTACGCAGGGATTACGGCCCTGACAAAAGGCGATTACCGTTGGCCCGGAACCGCTTAAGGTCACCGCCAGGGCCCCGGCTGCCCGGGCGGCGGCAAAGACTTCCTCCATCCCCGGCACCAGGGATAAACGATAGGGCTGGTGGAGCCTGTCATCCATCATCTTGCCCATCAGCTCCAGGTCACCGTCCTGGACGGCTGCCAGGAGCAGGCCCACCCGGCTGAGGTTAAAGACAGCGTCGCTCATGGTCACCCTGGCCGGCAGGGCGCCCCGGGAAACCCTGGTAGACAGGGTAAACTGGGGAATGGCCGCCACGGTGGTTAATCCCGCTGGCGGCTCCAGGCGCCGGCAATAGACCCTCTCTCCATCTCGGGCTGCTACCACCAGGCCGCCCAGTATAGCGGGGGCTACGTTGTCCGGGTGGCCCTCCAGGGCTGTGGCCAGGTTGATTAAATCTTCCTGCTTTAGTACTCCGCCCAGGAGGGCGTTGGCCCCTACCAGCCCCCCCACCAGGGCTGCTGCGCTGGAACCTAGGCCCCGGGCCACGGGAATGTGGTTATACATCGCTATTTTTAAGTTGCCTGGCAGCCGCCCGGCACGCTCAAACACGGCCTGCGCGGCGCGGTAGGCGATATTCTCCGGCCCCCGGGGTATGGTGGCTGCCCCTTCCCCGCTGACGCTAATCTCCAGGGCAGGGGCCAGTTCTATTTGTATTTCATCAAAAAGCTCCAGGGCCATTCCCAGGGTATCAAACCCCGGCCCCAGGTTGGCCGTCGTGGCCGGTACCCGCACCAGTGGCATAGGCTACTACCCTGCTTTCTATAACACCGCTTCTAAAACCCTGGCTTCGTCCGGGGGAAGGGAGATGGGTTCGGCCACCTGCTTAATGGCGATATTGGGGTCCTTCAAACCGTGGCCGGTCAGGACGCAGACAACCCGGTCGTCCCGGCGGAAATAACCTTTATGCACATATTTGATCACCCCGGCCAGGGAAGCCGCCGA
Organism: Clostridia bacterium; assembly: GCA_030445875.1. Taxonomy (GTDB): domain Bacteria; phylum Bacillota; class DSM-521; order Neomoorellales; family Neomoorellaceae; genus Neomoorella. Next base: position 15,820 of record JASUSX010000010.1, on the reverse strand, counting down.
AGCCGGCTCGGCGAAAATCCCTTCCGCCGTAGCCAACAGGCGCTGGGCCGCCAGGATCTCTGTATCGCTGACGCAATCGATAAAGCCGCCGGATTCCCCGGCCGCCCGGACGGCTGGCTGCCAGCTAGCCGGGTTACCGATGCGGATGGCCGTGGCCACTGTTTCCGGGTTGGGTACCACCTCGCCCCTTACTATAGGGGCCGCGCCCTCGGCCTGGAAGCCGATCATCTTCGGCAGGGAGTGGCTGCGACCGGCCTGGTAATACTCGTTAAACCCTTTCCAGTAAGCAGTAATATTGCCGGCGTTCCCTACGGGTATGGCCAGGTAGTCCGGCGCTTCTCCCAGGCTATCGCAGACCTCAAAGGCAGCCGTTTTCTGCCCTTCAATACGGAAGGGGTTAATGGAATTGACCAGGGTAATGGGGTGGTTAGCCGTAATCCGGCGTACCAGATCCAGGGCATCGTCAAAATTACCCTGGATGGCTATTACCCGGGCGCCGTAAAAGAGGGCCTGGGCGAGTTTTCCCAGGGCTATGTTGCCCTCCGGGATGAGTACACTGCATCTTAAACCGCAGCGGGCGGCATAGGCAGCCGCTGAGGCCGAGGTATTACCCGTGGAAGCGCACATAATAGCCCTGGAGCCGGCTTCTATAGCTTTGGCCACGGCCATGACCATGCCCCGGTCCTTGAAGGAACCGCTGGGGTTAAGCCCTTCGTATTTGAAATAAAGCTTCAGGCCCAGTTCCCGGGAAAGATTCCCGGCAGCTATTAACGGCGTATTGCCCTCCTGTAAAGTAATTAAGGGAGTTGCCTCCGTCACCGGTAGGAACTCCCGGTAAGCACGAATGACTCCCGGCCAGTTCACCTGGCTTCTCCTCCTTCTACCCGTAATATACAGGCTATTTCTTTGACCACCGGTAAACCGGCCAGAACGTGTAAGGCTTCCTGCAGGTTTTGCTCCCGGACGTGGTGGGTAATGAGGACCAGTTCGGCCAGTTCCCCCAACATCCGCTCCTGGATCACCGAAGCCAGGCTAACCTCCCGGTCGCCAAAAACACCGGCGATGGTCGCCAGTACCCCCGGCCGGTCAGCCACTATCAGGCGCAGGTAGTACTTGGTGATGATATCCCCTATTGGTTTCACGGGCTTATCATAAAAGCAGGTACAGGAGATGCGGCCGCGGGTCCGGTGCTGGAGGTTGCGGGCCGCTTCCATGATGTCGCCTACTACGGCGCTGGCTGTAGGTAGGGAACCGGCACCCCGGCCATAAAACATGGTTTCCCCTACGGCATCGCCCTCGACGAAGATGGCGTTAAAAACGTCACTGACTGCCGCCAGGGGGTGGCTTAAAGGCACCAGGGCCGGATGCACCCTTACCTCTACCCCTTCCCCATCCTCCCGGGCGATCCCCAAGAGCTTGACGGCATACCCCAGGTCGGCAGCGTAACTGATGTCCTGGGTGGTGATACGGCTAATGCCTTCTTTGTAAACGTCAGGGTAAGTAATACGGGTGCTAAAGGCGATGGAGGCCAGGATGGCCATCTTGCGGGCCGCGTCGTCGCCTTCGATGTCGGCGGTAGGGTCGGCCTCGGCGTAACCGAGGTCCTGGGCCTCCCGCAGGACTTCGGCAAAATTCCGCCCCTCCCGGCTCATTTTGGTGAGAATATAGTTGGTGGTACCGTTGACGATACCCATAACCTGGTGGATGCGGTTGCCGGCCAGACATTCCTTCAAGGGGTGAATGATGGGGATACCGCCACCCACACTGGCCTCAAAGAGTATTTCCGTAGCGTGGGCCTCGGCGGCATCAAAAAGCTCCTTGCCATAAAGGGCGAGGAGGTCCTTATTGGCCGTTACGACGCTTTTGCCCCGGTGGAGGGATTGGAGAATATAATCGCGCGCGGCCCCGGTACCGCCCATTACTTCCACGATAATAGCGATATCCGGATCCGCCAGGATCGATTGCGGGTCAGTAGTCAGCACAGCAGGGTCTACCACCACCTGACGGGGCCGTTCCCTATCCCGCACCAGGATGCGGCTGATATTTAAAGGCCGCCCCAGCTTCTGGGTAATGGCAGCGCCATTTTGCTCCAGGAGCTGGACCACGCCGCTACCCACGGTTCCCAGGCCCAGGAGGCCGATATGAATAGGCTCAGACACACCTTCACGCTCCTCACACCACTCAATTTTACCTTATCCCTGCCTGATGGGCAATACCTTTTTAGCCGGCCAGGTCAGGGCGCAAATCATCCAGGAAGGGTTTAATAATGGCTTCCAGTCGCTGAAATTCAATCAGGAAAGCGTCATGGCCATAGGGGGAATTAATCTCCCGGTACAGGGCCCGGCCACCGCCGGCGTTAATCAAGCGGGCAATCTCTTTAACCTGGCCCGGCAGAAAAAGGAAATCGCTGGAGATGCCAATAGCCAGGCAGGGGCAGGAGAAATTTCGCCATACCAGGGAATAGCTTCCCCGTCCCTGGCTCACGTCATGGAGGTCAACGGCCTTAGTTAGATAGAGATAAGCATTGGCATCGAAACGCTGTACCAATTTTTTCCCCTGGTAGTCCAGGTAGCTCTCCACTTCAAACTGCCCCTGCAACCGGTAATATTGCCGGGGGTCCGCTACGGTGCGGCCAAATTTGGTGGTCCAGGAGGGATCGCTCTTGTAGGTAATGGTGCCGATCCGGCGGGCCAGGGCCAGTCCTCGGCGGGGTCCTGGCGTCCCGTAATAGTCGCCGTCCCGCCAGTCCGGGTCGGCGTAAATGGCTTCCCGCTGTACGTTATGGAAAGCTATCTGCATCGCCGTCGTCCGGCCACAGACAGCGATGGGGATGATGGCGTCCACCATTTCCGGGTAAAGAAAGGCCCACTCCAGGACCTGCATACCACCCATGGAACCCCCGATAGCCGCTACCAGGTGTTTAACCCCCAGGTGGTCCAGGAGGATTTTTTGCGCCCGGACCATATCGCGGATGGTAATCACCGGGAAATCCAGGCCGTAGGGCCTCCCGGTGGCCGGGTTAATACTGGCCGGCCCGGTAGTACCGTAGCAGCTACCCAGGACATTGGCACAGATGACAAAGTAGCGCCTGGTGTCCAGGGCCCGGCCCGGCCCCACCAGGGGGTCCCACCAGCCTGGTAACCGGTCGTCCGGGGCGTGGCGGCCGGCAATATGGGCGTCGCCGGTAAGGGCGTGGAGGACCAGGAGGGCGTTATCCCCGGCGCTGTTTAGTTCCCCATATGTCTCGTAGGCAATGGTAAGGGGGCCTAAAAAGGCCCCGCTTTCCAGTTGCAGTTTTCCCGGCCAGTTGTAAAACCGGGTAGCAACAAGCCCCACATCACCCATATTTATGACTGACTCCTGCACAAGGCTTGGTCAAGGTCGGCAATGAGGTCGCCGGCGTCCTCCAGGCCGATGGATAAACGGACCAGGTCTTCAGTGACCCCCGAAGCCTGCTGTTCCGCGGGGGTTAACTGCTGGTGGGTGGTACTGGCCGGGTGGATGACCAGGGAATGGGCGTCGCCCACATTGGCCAGGAGGGAGAAAAGCTCCAGGCTGTTGATGAATTTCTTGCCTGCTTCCCTGCCACCCTTGATGCCGAAGGTCAGGATGGCCCCGGCCCCCCGCGGGAGGTACTTTTGTGCTCGTTCATAGGATGGATGGTCAGGCAACCCGGGGTAGTTTACCCAGGCTACCGCCGGGTGGTCGGACAACCAGCGGGCAATCTGGAGCGCATTCTGGACATGGCGTTCCATGCGTAAAGGCAGGGTTTCCAGCCCCTGGAGGAAGAGGAAGGCGTTGAAGGGGCTTAAAGCCGGCCCCAGGTCGCGCAGGAGCTGGACCCGGGCTTTGACAATATAGGCCGCCGGGCCAAAGGACTTCATGTAACTCAGGCCGTGGTAACTGGGGTCTGGCTCTACCAATTCGGGGAACCTGGCGTTATGCCAGTTAAATTTACCGGAGTCGACAATAACCCCGCCGATGGAGGTGCCGTGGCCGCCGATAAACTTGGTGGCCGAGTGAACGACAATATCCGCCCCGAAGTCAAAGGGCCGGCATAAGTACGGCGTGGCGAAGGTATTGTCTACGATCAGGGGGATGCCGGCCTCGTGGGCGATGGCCGCTATGGCTTCCAGGTCGGGCACATCCAGCTTGGGGTTGCCGATAATTTCTACATAGAGGGCCCTGGTCCTCTCATTGATGGCCGCCCGGAAGTTTTCTGGGTCCGCGCTATCCACCAGGCGGGTTTGGATGCCCAATTTGGGTAGGGTGGAATTAAACAGGGTAAAGGTACCCCCATAGAGGCTGGTAGAGGCTACGATCTCCTGGCCGGCGCTGGCGATATTGGCCACGGCCAGGGTGATGGCCGCCTGGCCTGACGCCGTGGCCAGGGCCCCCACGCCGCCCTCCAGGGCCGCCACCCGTTTTTCGAAAACGTCCGTAGTTGGATTACCCATGCGGGTGTAAATATTGCCGGGTTCACTTAAAGCAAAGAGAGCGGCGGCGTGGTCGGCATCCCGGAAGACATAGGAAGAGGTCTGGTAAATGGGCACGGCCAGGGCACCAGTGGCCGGGTCGGGTGCCTGGCCGGCATGGACCGCCAGGGTAGCAAATTGGTACTTCTCACTCTTGCTGTTCATCTTTCTTCCCCTCTCTTCTGTTTAACGCTGGCGGGGGAATAAAAAACCTCTTCGATAAGAAGAGGCAATAGTTTCTTACCCCCCTTATCTCTCAGGGTATTACCCTGCAGGAATTGGCACCTCTCGCCCCCGAAAACGGGACAGCGGGTTGCCGGGCTTCATCGGGCCAGTCCCTCCACCGCTCTTGATAAGAGTTTCATTTCCTGTATTCAGTTAAGCGCCAGCTTTATTAAAAATATACTCTGAAGGGTATTTGCTGTCAAGGATTTTCTCTGTTAATTTCTTATTAAGACCGGGCCCTGTTCACTCCTGGAGCCAGGTTTCGGCCAGTTGCTCTTCTACATCTTCCAGGTGATGCAGCATAGCCGCCGCCGCTCCCTCCGCGTCGCGCCGGCTCAAGGCTTTAACTACCTCATAGTGCTCCTCTACAGAACGCTCCCCCCGGCCAGGTATGGCCAGGCTGCGGGAACGGCTGTCAGCCAGGAGGTCAAGCATACTGTGCATTATACGGACCAGGACGGTATTGCCCGTGGCCTGGGCCAGGCGGCTGTGGAAGCTGCTGTCATGCCCGGCCAGGAGGGAAAGGCGGCCGCTGCGCAGGCGGCCTAGCTGGTCGCGGGTGGTAGTAACCATGGTGACCAGGTCCTGGATGTCGGCCTGGCTGGCCCGCTCTGCCACCCAGCGGGCTGCCTGGGGTTCCAGGATTTTACGCACGGCAAAGAGGTGCCGGACCGTTTCCTGGTTCACCGGCAGGTGGTTGGCGAACTGTTTCAGGTATTCATCGGGGTCCTGCTCGCTAATAAAGGCCCCCTGGCCGTGGCGGATGCTTACCAGGCCTTCGGCGGCCAGCATCTTCAGGGCTTCCCGCACCGAGGTGCGGCTTACCCCCAGCATCGCCACCAGTTCCCGCTCAGCCGGCAGGCGGTCGCCCGGCTGCAGTCGCCCTTCGAAGATGTTCCTTTTGATCTCATCTATTACGCGGTGGTAAACGCTCCTGGGGTTACGGTTGATAGGCTGGAAAAGCCTGTTGCCCGCATCATTGCCCATGGCCATCGCCTGCTCCGGGATCAACGGTTAAATCTATATAAAATTTTAGCATATCCCGGGGTCACGGTAAATAAAGAATTGTCCGCCGGGCTTAGTGGTGGTTTTATCTGATCGCCGTCAGGGAGGGAAATACCTCTTTCAACTGCTGGTAGACCTGGCTATAAATCAAAAAGGCCTGATCATAGATTTCCTTATGACCCTCATCCGGCTGGCATAGTATCCCTTCCCGCGTGGCAGCTTTTTCTATGGCTTCGTGGTAACCACTGTAAATGCCGGCGGCAATGCCGCCCAGCATTGCCGCGCCCAGGACGGCGGTTTCATGGTAGGCGATAGCCAGGATCTCTTTACCGGTAATATCAGCCCGCAGTTGCGCCCAGATGCTGTTTTTGGCCCCTTTTCCCACCACCGCTATGCGTTCGATCCTTGCACCCAGGATTTTTTCGGCAATAGCCAGATTCTGGCGCAAGCCATAGCACCCGGCTTCCAGCACGGCCCGGACCAGGTCGGACCTGGTGGTGGCCAGGCTCAGGCCAACGAAAGCGCCGCGGGCCAGGGGATCCCAGATGGGGCTACGCTCCCCTGATAAGTAGGGCAAAAAGATAACTCCCCCAGCACCTGGCCTAGATTGGGCCGCCTCGCTACACAGGATGTCATAGGCATCCTGGCCGCTGGCCTCCGCTACATATTTTTCAACCTGGCCTAGCTGGTCCCTGACCCAGCGGAAGGCGGCCCCCGGCGTGGACATGGCTCCCATGTTCAGCCAGCGGCCTGGGACTACATGGCAGCGGTTAAGGAAACGATCGTCAAACTGGGGGTCATCAGTACACAGGGAGAGAACATCAGAAGTCCCCGCAGTTTCAAAAACCTGGCCCCTTTCCGTTACCCCCAGGGCCAGGCCGGAGCAGGCCGTATCGGCCCCGCCCATGGCTACGGGGATGCCCTGCGGCAGATTAAGGGCTGCCGCTGCCTCCGGGCGCAGGGAGCCCAGGTTCCGGGCCGAAGGTATAACGGGTGGTAACTTGTGCCTGGACAGGCCGTAGGCCTGGCAGAGTTCCTGCGACCAATCGAGTTCCCTTCCGGTGGTAAAGAGGCCGGTGAGGGAGGCATTGGAGGGGTCGATACCCGCCTCCCCCGTCAAAAGCAGTCCCAGATAGGTGTTACCGTGGCCGAAAAAGGCCACCTTTTTATAAGTCTCAGGCTCCTGTTCCTTTAACCATAACATGGAGGTGGCGGAAATAGTCCCGGCGGCAATGCGGTTGCCCGTAAGGCGGACTACTGTGTCCAGGGCTATCTCCTGCCTGAGACGCCGGGCCTGTTCCTGGGAACGGGTGTCCATATAGAGAATGGCCGGCCGCAGGACCTGTCCTTGAGGGTCAAAGGGGATCAGGGCCGGGCACATGGTGCTCAAACCCATGGCGGCAACCTGTTCCTTCCTGATCCCGTTCTTTGTATAAAGGGCATGGATGCCCGCGGCTATCTTCTCCAGCCATTGCCGGGGCCAGACCTCGGCCCAGCCAGGCCGGGGATAGTCTATGGTAATCGCTTCGCACTGGAAGCCGCGTAAAAGCCCATCGGGCGTAAAGGCAGCAACTTTGACGCTGCTGCCCCCCACATCAATGCCTAGTAACAGGTTTTCCTCCTGTTTGACCATGGTGATCCCCGCTTTAGTTTAATTAAGGCCGGCCAGGAAACCCCTATTCCGGGTTTTCCTGGCCGGGGCTAGGATTCTTTTTCTCTAGCAGGCGGCTGCTTCAAGAATGTGCATGGCTTCCGCGGGTGTCCCCTGGCGGTGGATTATCGCCTTCAGGGCCTGGACCATGGCGGTGGGGTCGTCGTACTGCCAGACATTGCGGCCATAGGTTACCCCGGCTGCTCCGGCCTGGATGGCGTCCCGGGTGGTGGCAAAGAGGTCCTCCGGGTGATCCATCTTGGGCCCGCCGGCAACAACTACCTTCGCCGGGCAGGCTTCCACTACTTGAGCGAAGGTCTCCGGGGAACCAGTATACCAGGTCTTGACGACATCGACACCCAGCTCCGCCCCTACCCGGGCGCAATAAGCGATGGTTGCCGGCAGGTAACGCTGGTCGTCGGCAATTAACGGGCCGGCCGGGTAGATATGGGCAATGACAGGTAGGCCGACGCTGGCCGCTTCCTTCGTTAAAAGGCCCAGGTGATGCAGCATTTCCGGCTGGCGCTCTTCGCCCAGGATAACGCCCATGGAGATGGCGTCGGCCCCCAGGCGGATAGCCTCTTCCACATCGGCGTACCAGGCATCATAGGTTTTATGGTAAGGGGAAAAGCCGGTGGATTTCATAATCAGGCTTACCTTGCCGGCGTGGGCGGGAAATACCCTTTCCGCAATGCCCTTATTCAAGGTGACGGCATCAACACCGCCGGCTACTACCGCGGCCACCTTCTCCCCTACCCTTTCGATGCCGGGCAATACGCCCCGGTTGACACCGTGATCGAAGGCTACCGTAAACAGGCGGCCAGACTCCCGGTTAAACAACCGGGCCAGGCGTACTTCTTTCCCTAAAAATGACATGTAAAACTACCTCCCTGCTTGTGATGGATAAATTAATACCTTCTCACCTTCGCCGGCGAAGGCTACGGCAAAGGCCTGGTCGGCCTCCCTTAAAGGAAAACGGTGGGAAATTAAAGATGGGGCGGCAATCTTGCCGGTGACAATTAAATTTAGGGCCTCATAGAAATCCTGCCGGGTAGAGGCACTGGTACCGCTTACCCTTAACTCATTGTAATGGATAAGGTTGGCGTCGAAACTGGTGGTTGACCCCTCCGGCATACCGGCAAAGAAATTGAGGTGGCCGCCTTTACGCAGTAAGCGTAGAGCATCGTTGACCAGGGCCGGGACGCCGATGGCCAGGATGACTATATCGGCCCCCAGGCCGTTAGTGCAATTTTTAACGATCTCCAGCAGATTCTCCCGGCCCGGATCAATGACCCGGTCGGCCCCTGCCGCCCGGGCCCGTTCCCGCCGGTGGGGTAATAATTCGCTAACGATGATTTGCGCCGCCCCGGCCGCCCGGGCGAGCATGATGTGCATCAGCCCGATTGGCCCGGCACCGATAATGACGACGGTAGAATTCAGCTTGACCCCGGCCTTGCGTTGCCCGTTCAGGCAGCAGGAGAGGGGTTCCGCCAGGGCCGCCGCTTCCAGGGGCACACCGGGGTCGATTTTTACCATGTTACCGGCCTCCAGGACTACCGCGGGGATGCGGACCAGTTCCGCAAAGCCGCCGTTAAACTCATAGCCAATGGCTACCCGGTTTAAGCAGACGTTCTCCTGCCCGTTAACGCAGTAAGCGCAGTTGCGGCAGGGGATAATGGGGGCTACAGCCACATGGTCCCCGGGGGCAAAATTGGTAACCCTCTGGCCAACATCGACTACGGTACCGGCAAACTCGTGGCCGATGATGGAAGGGTAATGCACCCCCCGGGTTTTGGTACCCTTAACAATACGCAAATCGGTACCGCAAATGGCGCAGGCCTCGACTTTAACCAGCAACTCACCGGCACCAATTACCGGGTCATCCACTTGCTCTACGCGCAGGTCGTTGGGAGCGTGTAAAACCGCTGCCAGCAATTAGGGTCACTCCTCTGCTACGATTTAGCTACATCAGCTTGCTTTAGCGTCGTGCCATCTCTTGGGCGACCTCTACCAGTATCTCCATCCGCTCAGATGTGGTTTCCGGGGCCATTCCCCCGGCCGTCGACAGCCAGAGGCCGCCACCGGGCCCTGCTGTGCGGATTATTTCCCGGCACTTCTGGCGCAGATCTTCTACGGGCGCCTGGATCAGCTCCTGAATAGGATGGATATTGCCCATAACGCATTTCCCCATTGCCTTTTTAGTGGCTACCAGGTCATGGGCAGCGCCTACATGGACGACGTTGGCCGGTACCTCCCGCACCAGGGCCATTAAATGGGGATAGTTATTTTCATTGTGGTAGACCTTGATCTCGGCGTCGCCGACAAAGGCAAATACCTCGCGCAGGTAAGGGTGCACAAACTCGGCGTACATCTGGTGGGAGAGCATCCCCGGGAAGTGGTCCCACAGGCAGAGGCGTTTGGCCGGGCCGACAACTTCCATCTGGGCCGCCAGGTAGGATTTAATAAAGTCCGTAACCTGGCGTAAAAGCTGATGCACCAGTTCGGGGTAATCGAACATGGCAAAGGAGATTTTGTCATAGCCGAGCATCAGGGCGGCTATCTCCCCCGGCCCGCCGCAGAAAAGGTGCCCCTCCAGGAAACCGTGTTTTTGCCTGGGTTCTGCCGGGACGTTTTTTACGAAATAGCGCAGGTAATCCAGGACCTGGGAGGTATAATCCGCCCGGCGGGGGTCCGGTAAATGTAGCTTCTCAACGTCCTTAATATCCTGCAGGGCTGGCCGCCGGACCTGGGGGGGAGCGGTGGCCGGAAACTCGATCTGCGCCCCCAGGGCGCCCAGTTCCGGGATCGTCCCCAGGTCCGGCCATAACCCGGGCACGGTAAAGACATCCGGGAAACGCTCGTAGAAACGCATCTGGGCATTCAGCATTTTATCAGGGTCGGCGTAATACTCGTTATCCGGTATACCAGCAAAGGGGGCGTAGGTCTGGCCGACCACCCAGAGGACGACGGGTACAGGGACAGTTTCTGCAAAGTTTATGGCTTTTAAGGCCGCCTGGTAACTGTTCAAAGGGAAAACACCTCGATTTTAGCGCATCAATGATGGTACCCACAGGACCAGCTGAGGAATAAAGGCCGCCAGGAGCAGGGTGGCGAAGCAGACAGCTAAAAACGGTAACAGGAAACGGCAGGTTTCGGCGAAGGAGCATTTCGCGATAGCCGTGGTAACGTACAGGATAACGGCGACCGGCGGGGTTAAACCGGCGAAGACTAAAGCGATAGAAACGACGACGCCGAAGTGCACCGGGTCAAAGCCAAGCTGGGCGGCCACGGGGAAGAGCACCGGCACCAGCAGGATAGCCGAGGCGACAGTCTCCACCAGCATACCCACCGCGATGACGAAGGCCAATAGCAGGAGGTACACCACATAGCGGTTGCTGCTGATGGCGGTAAAAAAGCCGATGACGTGTTCGGAAAAACGCTCCGAGGCTAGCAGCCAGGAAGCTACCGAAGCCGCGCCGACGATGATCAGGATGACCGCGGAAGACAGGCCGGCGCGCAACAGGATGTGGGGTACATCCTTGAATTTAATATCCCGGTAGATAAAGAGCCCGACAATAAAGGCGTAAACAACGGCTACCGCCCCGGCCTCGGTGGGGGTAAAGATGCCAAAGATGATACCCCCCAGGATAATTAAAGGCAGAATCAGGGCCCAACCCGCTTCTATGCCCGCCTTGAAAACCCGCCGCAAAGAAAAGGCGTGTTCGGCGCCCAGGCCATTTTTCAGGGCATAGATATAGGCTACCAGGGCCAGCCCGGCCGCCATGATGAGGCCCGGGACAAGGCCGCCCATAAAGAGGGAGGCGATGGAAAGGCCGGTGATGGAGCCGTAAATAATCATCACGATGCTCGGGGGGATAATCGGCCCCAGGGAGCCGGCTGCTGCCTGCAAGGAGGCGGCAAAGCCGGGCCGGTAGCCCTTTTTAATCATGGGTGGGATCATTATCGAACCGATAGCCGCCGTGTCCGCCGCCGCTGACCCCGAGATGCCGGCAAAAATGGTGCTGGCGACTACGTCCACTATCCCCAGGCCACCCCGTAAATGCCCGACGATGGCCGTGGCGAAATCCACCAGCCGGCGGGACATAGTGCCGGTACTCATTACTTCCCCAGCCAGAATAAAGAAGGGGATGGCCATCAGGGAGAAGGAGTCGATATTGACCATCATGCGCTGGGGAATTACCGTCAGGGGCAGAAGCCCGTTGCTAAATAAGGCCGCTAAGGTGCCCAGGCCCAGGGAAAAGGCCACCGGAACGCCGATGAAGATTAGCACTAAAGCTACGGTGATAATAATGGGCGTCAACTTTTATACACCTCCTCCCGGGTAGCTGGTGCTAACAGCTGGCGCAAGTTTTGCAGACAACTGTCCAGTGAGAACCAGGTTAAAAAGAGGCTGCCGAAGGGAATGGCCAGGTACACGTAACCCATAGGGATGCGCATGGCTGGCGAGGGCTGGTTCATGGTAATGCTGGTCAGCTTAAAGCCGTAATTTACCAGGGCCAGGGCGAAGATGGCCACGCACAGATCGATGATGGCTGCCGTGAAAATCTGTACTTTGCCCGGGAGGCGGTTAAAGATTATATCTACGCCCATGTGCATCTTCCTGACCAGGGCTACCGGGGCGGCTATAAACACCGACCATATGAAGAGATAACGGGTGAGTTCCTCCGACCAGGTGAGGGAATTATTTAAGACATAACGGAAGATTACCTGGAGGAAGGCGGAGGCAATGGCAGTACCTACGCAAGTTATAATTAGGTACTCCAGGACCTTGATAATGAAATGCTTAAGCAGGCTATATATTTGGCTCATGATCCATTCTCCCGATTAATAATAGTACCTCGGGGCGGCAGGGGGGTTAAATATAACGTACCCCCCTGCCTGTTATTAAAAACTTGTTCCTACTTCACTTCTTGAATCTGTTTTAAGAGCTGCTCAATCCCGTATTTTTTACCCAACTGTTCATAAACTGGTTTTACAGCCGTAATCAAGGAGGCGCGGTCAATGGTGACGACTTCCATCTTATTCTGTTTCATGACTTCAATGGCCTTATCGTCGCCCTTGCGAATAAGATCGCGCTGGATCTTGGCACTCTCTGTGGCTGCTTCCTGGATGGCCTTCTGGATATCAGCCGGCAACTGGTCCCACTTATTCTTGGCGATTAAGACAATGCCGCCTTCCCAGATATGGTTGGTTAAACTTAGATATTTAGTAACCTCGTATAATTTTATTTGATTGGCAACCTGGGGATTGTTTTCATAACCATCCACAACTTTGGTCTGCAGCGAGGTATAAAGTTCGCCCCAGGGGATAGGCGTCGGATTGGCTCCCAGGGCCTTGAAGGTTTCGGTGTAAACTTCCCCGGCCGGGATGCGGATTTTTAAGCCCTTAAAATCGGCCAGGGATTTAATGGGTTTTTCCCGCATGGCTACGTCACGGAACCCCTGGGCATAGATGGTAAGGGCCTTCATGCCTTTACTCTGCAATTTATCCAGGGCCGGGTTTAAGACACCGGACTCCATCACCTTTTCCACATGGCCGTAGTCCCGGAAAATAAAGGGCATGACAATAGCTGACAACTCGGGGTTATAGTTGGTCATAACCCCGATGGAGGTTATAGCCATATCCACCGTGCCCAGGTTCAAGCCTTCAGTGACATCCCGTTCGTCACCAAGTTTTCCCTGGTCAAAAACCTGGACTTCCACTTTACCGTTGGTCTTTTGTTTAACTAAATCAACAAATTTAGCTACGCCCAAGCCATAGCCCTGGTCGGGCATCTGGTTATGGGCCAGCCGTAAAACGATCTTGTCGCTGTTCCCTTGCTTACTATTGTCGCCGGCCTTTTGGTCGGCGGCCTGTTTGCCTGCAGAATTGCCACCGCAGGCTGCTACCAGCAAAGCCGTAATTACCAGCAAAACCAGTAACACGAATCTCTTAAAAGAACTTTTACTAAATTTTACCACAACTGAATCCTCCCTCTACTTGTAATTTACTTCTTCTCCACCCTTTAGTGATATGTCTGTCTATCTCTTAAGTCCATCACCCCTTTCACGCCAGCAGGACTTCTACTCCCGCTTCATTAAATTCGTCCACAATATTTCTATCAGCCCCTCCGTCAGTAACAATGGTCGTTATCTTCTCCGCAGGGATAATCGGAATCACCGCCATGGAACCAATTTTACTGCTGTCCACCAGGACAATGGTCTTGCTGCTGATCTCGGCCATGGCCTTTTTAATCCCGGCGGTCATCAGGTTGTTGTTCATCAGGCCATCGGTAACCGTTAAACCACCGCCTGCCAGGAAGGCTTTATCCGCCCGCAACTGGTACAGGGCTTTTTCCGTCAACGGTCCTACGACGGAAATGGTCCGTGGGTCGTAGATCCCTCCCAGGAGAATTACTGTGATTTCGGGGCAGTTACGCAACTCGTCCATTACGTTGATAGCGTTGGTGATCACAGTAAGGGGGGTGATATTTTTGATATTCCGGGCCAGTTCGATTACCGTCGTACCAGTATCAATGACAATGGTATCGCACGGCTGCACCAGGGTGGCAGCTAGCTTGCCGATAGCCTGTTTTTGGGGCGCCATCCTTTCGGCACGGAATTCATAGGCGGTTTCAAAGGGGGTATGAAAGCTGTTGAATGTGGTAGCCATCTGGGAACCAGGCAAAATAGCCCCCCCGCGGGTTTTTACCAGCAAGCCTCTGGCCTCTAAATTGGCCAGGTCCCGCCGCACGGTGGCTAAAGACACACCCAGGGCTGCCGCTATATCGGCTACTTCTATAGCCCCCTGGGTCTTGAGGGTATCAAGTATGAACATCTCCCGTTTTGATTGCATACGCCCCTCCACGGACTTCGCCTGGTAATGATGACGCGAATTTGCGTTTATTGCTCCTTTTTGATTGCAAATTCTATATTCTACATTTTTGCTATGATTCCTCCTGCGTGCATCAATTTTTTATAAATATTTTTTTGCGTCAATTTGATCCTTTTTGCACAAACGGCTCAACTAGGACAAAAAAATAATCCGGGGTTCGCACCCCGGCTCACGCTTCAGCCTAACCAGCCTAAATTATGATGCAAATTAGCCCGCCGCCACCGTCGTTAACGATGCGCTCTACTGTTTCCTGGAGCTTTACCTGGGCGTTTTCTGGCATCCGGTAGAGCTTGCTCTGGATGCCTTCCCGCACCAGGTCGCTTAAAGACTTACCAAAGACATTGGTCTGCCAGATCTTTTGGGGGTTATCCTCAAACTCTTCCATAATGTATTTGACCAGGTCTTCGCACTGTTTTTCGGTACCGATAAGGGGTGTAACCTCGGTGGTGATATCAGCGCGGATGAAGTGGTAGGACGGTGCCGTGGCCCGGAGCCTCACGCCGGAACGGCCGCCCTGCTTGACGAGTTCCGGTTCGGCCAGTTCCATTTCCTCCTCGGTTGGCGTCACTACGCCGTACCCGGTATTGCGTACCTCCTGGATACCGTAGGATATTTTATCCCACTCCTTCTTTATTCCGGCCAGCTCCCGGATCCAGCGCAGGATATCCTGGTCGCCGCTGATTTCCAAGTTGCTAACCTCCTGGAGGATCTGGTAAAAGAGGCCTTCCCTGGTTGCCATATCAATATGGGCGGTTCCGGTGCCCAGGTCCATATCTTTTAAGGCTACCCGGGCCACATAGTCGTTTTCGCCCAGCTTCGCGATGGCGGCGTTGATATCCCGCAGGCGCCGGACTTCTCCTACCGCTTCCCGCACGGCGTTCTCCAGTTGCTGCCGCAGCCAGTGCTCGCCGGCTAACTCATCTACCCAGCGGGGCAGGTTGACGTTAACCTCAGCCACCGGGAACTCGTAAAGGGCCTCTTCCATGATGTGCAGGATATCGTCTTCGTTTAAGTGCTGGCAATCCACAGGTAAGACCGGGACATCGTAAGCTGATTCCAGTTCCCCGGCCAGGGTGATGGTTTCTTCCGCCAGGGGATGGGAGGAATTGAGCAGAATGACAAAGGGTTTGCCCAAATCCTTTAACTCCCAGATGACCCTTTCCTCAGCATCGATATAGTCCTCGCGGGGGATCTCCGTAATGCTACCATCGGTAGTGATGACTATGCCGATAGTGGCGTGGTCGGTGATTACCTTACGCGTGCCTGTTTCCGCCGCTTCCTGAAAGGGTATCGCTTCCTCAAACCAGGGTGTACGGACCATCCTGGGACCAGCGCTGTCCTCGTAACCCCGGGCGCCGGGTACGGTGTAGCCTACGCAGTCTACCAACCGCACCCGCATCTTTAAGCCTTCGCGGACGCTGATTTCCACCGCTTCGTTGGGTATAAACTTGGGTTCGGTGGTCATAATCATACGGCCGGCGCCGCTCTGGGGCAATTCATCCCTGGCCCGGTCCCGCTCGTTGGGATTTTTGATGTTCGGTAACACCAGCTTTTCCATGAATTGCGTGAT
>JASUSX010000009.1 GCA_030445875.1 Clostridia bacterium | reverse complement strand
TTCTCCTGGTGGAGCAGAATGCCCAGAAGGCGCTATCGGTAGTTGAACGCGGCTATGTCCTGCAAAAGGGCAGTATAATCCTGGCCGGTTCTACCGCGGAGCTGCAGGAAAACAGTATAGTCAAAGAATCGTACCTCTCAGCAGCTAGCTAATTAGATAATGTTTATATAAAAACAGCTAAATAATTGTGGTAATCCACAAAGGTGAGCAGTGGATCCAGGGAGAAAGATTAATTTAGGTTTAAGAATTCAGCGAGGGGAGGGGGTTATTAAAGTGGCCAGAACTTTACTCCAAGGTGGTCACGTTATTGACCCGGGCAACGCTATTGACCGTGTAGCAGATGTATTAATTGTCGACGGCAAAGTAGCCCAGCTGGGGCCGGCCCTTGATCCGGGGGATGCAGAGGTAATAGATGTAACCGGCAAGGTGGTGGCCCCGGGGCTAATCGATATTCACTGTCACCTGCGGGATCCGGGTTTCCCCGAAAGGGAGGACTTCCAGAGTGGCACCCGGGCGGCAGCCAGGGGTGGTTTTACCACCCTCATTGCCATGCCCAATACCAACCCGGTTTGCGACCACCCCGTCGTGGCCGAATACGTGCTGGCCAAAAGCAAACGCGTCGGCATCGTCAATGTCTTGCCCTACGGGGCCATTACCATCGGCCAGCAGGGGCAGGAGCTGGCCCCCTATGTGGATCTGGTGGCTGCCGGTTGTGTCGCCTTTTCCGATGACGGCCAGCCGGTCATGAACTCGGGTTTAATGCGCCGGGCTCTGATCCAGGCTAAGGCCATTAATAAAGTCCTGGCAGTGCACTGCGAGGATAAAACCATTACCGGGGAAGGGGTGATTAACGACGGCGAGGTGTCCCGCCGCCTGGGTATTAAGGGCATCCCCTACACCTCGGAGGCCGTTATGGTGGCCCGGGATATCCTCCTGGCGGAAGAGACAGCCGGACAGGTACACATCTGCCATGTCGGCTGCGCCCGCTCAGTGGAATTAATCCGCGAGGGCAAGAAACGCGGGATCAACGTCTCGGGGGAAGTAATACCCCATTACCTCAACACGACGGAAGAGGACATGGTGACCATGGAAGGGCGCTTTAAGATCAAGCCGCCCTTTGGCAGCAAGCGGGACCAGGAAGCCCTCAAGGAGGGCCTGGTGGATGGCACCATCGAGGTCATCGCCACGGACCACGCACCTTATACCCTGGCCGAGAAGCAGCGCGATTTCCTGCGCGAGGCGCCCTTTGGCCTGATCGGCCTGGAGACAGCCCTGGGGGTAGTCCTGACGGAGATGGTCCATAGCGGCCTGATGAGCCTCTCTGATGCCATCGCTAAACTGACCTGCAACCCGGCCCGGTTATTGGGCTTAAATAAAGGTACCCTGGGCATCGGCCAGGACGCGGATCTAGTAGTCATCGATCCCGACCAGGAATGGCAGGTTAAAGTAAGCGAGAACGAATCCAGGAGCCGCAATTGCCCCCAGGACGGTCGCTGGCTGAAGGGCAAAGCTGTCCTGACCATGGTGGGGGGCCGGATCGTAATGCAGGATGGCAAAATCCTCGCCTAAAATTATATGAAAATGCTCAAGGAGGTTATCTATTTTTTATGGTAAAGAAACCGAGCGAAGAAGAAATGGCCTTATTATACGGCCAGGACGTTTTATCAGCTAAGACCCTGACCTTCGACCAGCTGCAATTGATCTTAAAGACAGCGGCCTACTACGAGGATGCCCTGGTCAACAAGCGCCGCCTCTATGACATGGACGGTAAGATCATGGCCTCCCTGTTTTTTGAAGCCAGCACCCGGACGCGCCTGTCCTTCGAAGCAGCCATGCACCGGCTGGGCGGCAGCGTGGTCACCGTTTCCGAAACACCCCAGATGCAGACCTCGTCCACAGCCAAAGGCGAGACCCTTCATGACGCCATCCGGGTCGTCGACGGCTATGTCGATGTCATAGTCGTCCGCAGCCCCATGACCGGCGCCGCCCAGGAAGCAGCCGACGCCGCCGACCACCCGGTAATCAACGCCGGGGACGGTACCGGCCAGCACCCCACCCAGGCCCTGCTGGACATCTATACTGTCCTCAAGGAGCACGGCCGTATTGAAGGACTGAAGGTGGCCATGCTCGGCGACTTGAAATACGGCCGTACCGTCCATTCCCTGGTCTACTTCCTCAAGCACTACGGCTGCGACATGATCTTTGTCTCGCCCCCCCAGTTAATGATGCCGCCAGAGATCACTGCCGAGCTACGCGGCGAAGGCATCAAGGTGGAAGAAACCAGCGACCTGAAGGCCGCCGTGGCCGAGGCCGACATCCTCTATGTCACGCGCATCCAGCGGGAACGCTTCCCCAGCAAAGAGGAATACGAAAGCGTCAAGGATAGCTATATTGTTAACGACGAGGTAGTAGCCGTAGCCAAGGAGGGCATGAGCATCCTGCATCCCCTGCCGCGGGTAAACGAGATCGCCGTTTCCGTCGACTCCTACCCGGGGGCGGCCTATTTCCGCCAGGCCCACAACGGCGTCCCCATCAGGATGGCCCTGCTGGCCCTGACCACAGGTAACGTCCGCTAGGTGAGGCGGTGATTATGGGGTGGGGATATGTCCCGGATCCGCGAAAGCATAAGCGCCGCAGGGACATATCCCACCACGATACAAGACCCTCATTCCGCTCACGCGGGACCATCAGAGTGATGAAAATAACGGGATGGCATTTGTTTGGAGCGAGCAAAAACAATGCCAGCCTAACGGCGCAACCACCGCCCGAAGGGAACCTGCCTCACCCCAGAAGTAGCCTCAGATCAGGCAGTAATCATTTTTGGCAGAAGTTGTTTTTTGAAGGAGTGACGGGAGTGGAAAGGACAGCAGTAGTGGCCATTGGCGGCAACTCTCTCATCAAAGATAAAAATCACATTGGTCTTATGGACCAACTGGCGACTGTGCGCGAGACTTGCCATAATATTGCTGAATTGGTTGCCAGGGGATGGAACGTAGCCATTACCCACGGCAACGGGCCCCAGGTAGGCTTTTTAATCCGCCGCGCCGAACTGGCGACCGGGGAATTACCCCTGATCCCCCTGGAATTCGCCGTAGCCGACACCCAGGGCGCCATTGGTTATATGATCCAGCAATCCCTCATGAACGAGTTCCAGCGCCGGGGGATTAAGAGGCAGGCTGTCACGGTAGTTACCCAGGTCGTAGTTGATAAGAATGACCCGGCCTTCCAGAACCCCACCAAACCCATCGGCAGTTTTATGACCAGAGAAGAAGCAGAACGGCACGTCAAAGAAGACGGCTGGACGGTGGTTGAGGACGCCGGCCGGGGGTGGCGGCGGGTGGTCCCCTCGCCTGAACCCAAAGCCATAGTCGAAAGCGCGGCCATCAAAGAGTTAATCGACAGGGGCTATATAGTCATCTGCGTAGGTGGTGGCGGGGTCCCTGTAGTTGAGAAAGACGGGGAACTGGAGGGGATAGCAGCTGTTATCGATAAGGACTACGCCTCCTCTCTGTTAGCTATGGAGATCAAGGCCGAGATGTTAACCATTTCTACCGGTGTCGAAAAAGTAGCCATTAATTTCGGTAAACCGGATCAGAAGGAACTGGACCGCCTGACCGTCGCTGAGGCCGAGACTTATATGGCGGCAGGCCATTTCCCGCCAGGGAACATGGGCCCCAAGATTACTGCCATCTTGAAGTACCTCAAAAACGGCGGCCGGGAGGGCCTTATTACCTCCCCGGCAGCCATCGTCGCCGCGATGGAAGGGGAAGCAGGCACCCGGATAGTACCTTAAAGGAGGGTGGAGGGCATGGATTTTCAGGTCATCGGCAAGGTATTACCGCGTAAAGACGGCATAGCCAAGGTCTGTGGCCAGGAGACTTACCCCAGCGATGTTGTGGTCCCCCATATGCTCTATGGCGTCACCTTGCGCAGTCCGTATCCCCACGCGGAAATACTGCGGGTGGATACCTCGGCGGCCGAGGCCATGGGAGCGGTTTGTGTGACCCCGGACGACGTGCCGGAGGTTATCTACAACGAACGTACCGTCAGTATACCGGAGAAGACCTACTGCGATCGCCGCGTCCTGCCCCGGCGGGCCAGGCATGTAGGGGAAGCCATAGTAGCGGTGGCTGCTGAAACAGAAGAGATAGCCTTTAAGGCTATGCAGGCTATTAAAGTTGAATACAAGGTTTTGCCGCCCGTCCTGGACCTGGAAAGGGCTATGGCCCCGGGCGCGCCTGCCCTTTATGAGGAAATATACCTTGGTGATCAAAAGATTGCTGTTGAGAATAATGTGGCCTGCGAGCGGATTATAACCGTGGGGGACCCGGAGGGAGCCTTTGCCCGGGCCGACTATATAGTTGAACGGGAGTATGAGTTGCCCCGGGTTTATCACCACCAGATGGAAACTAAGACTGCCGTCTGCCGTCCGGAACCCAACGGCGGGATTACCGTCTGGGCCACGACCCAGACCATCCACAATGTCCGCCAGCTCCTGGGCCGTATTTTTAGCCTGCCTTTGAGCAAGGTCAATGTCAAAAAACTGGCTATCGGCGGCTCCTTCGGTTCCAGCATCCAGATGAATTCCATTATCCCCATCTGCGTAGCCCTGGCCTTAAAGGCGAAGCGGCCGGTAAAAATGGCCACCAGCCGGGAAGACGATGTCTATGACCATACCAAGTTCCCGGCCCGGATTAGACTAAAGGTCGGCGTGAAAAAGGACGGCACCATCGTTGCCGCCG
Source organism: Clostridia bacterium (assembly GCA_030445875.1). Classification (GTDB taxonomy): domain Bacteria; phylum Bacillota; class DSM-521; order Neomoorellales; family Neomoorellaceae; genus Neomoorella. The sequence goes on along the minus strand of JASUSX010000009.1, from coordinate 15,083 downwards.
ACATGCGGGCCCTGGTGGATATCGGCGCCCACCAGATCAACTCCTACCCTTTGCTAGGGTGCATGGCCGGGTGGTACGCTTCCCTTTATAAATGGGGCGACTTCCGCTATGAAGGCCGGGCGGTTTACACCAATAAAGTGCCGGCCTGCGCCATGCAGGGGTACGGCAACCCGCAGGTTAACTTTGCCGTGGAATCCCATATGGATCTTATTGCTACGGAGTGTGGCTTCGACCCCGTCAAGTTCCGCCTGAAGAATTACGTGGGCGTTGGCGATGAATTCTGGGGCCAGGGGCCCACCGTTAAGTCGATCATTAAGAGCTGCGGTGTTGAGGAGATGCTGCAAAAGGGGGCGGAAATGATCGGTTGGGGCCAGCGCCGTCCCCCCCGGGAAAAAACGGGGCGCTACCGCCGGGGCATAGGCATGGCCAGGGGCTTCCATACCTCCGGCACCGGGGGCCCCAAGCCGGGGGAGGTCATCGACTACTCCAGCGCTACCATTAAGATCAATGAGGACGGCACCGTGGATGTAATGACGCCGGTAATGGACCTGGGCGGCGGAACCGGGGAGGCGGCGGTAAAGGTCGCGGCGGAGGTCCTTAAAGTTCCCTACGAGAGGGTGGAGTTGTCCCGGGTCGATACCAAAACAACGGGTTACGATGTCTGCACCCACGCCACGCGGGGGGTCTACTGTGGTTGTGGAGCTGTTTACCATGTAGCCCAGCAGGTCAAACAGAAATTGTTCGAGTATGCCGGGCGAATTTTAGAGGAAAACCCGGGTGACCTGGAACTGGCCTACGCTGCGGAAAAGGGCGTTACGATTATCCATGCTAAGGGGTTTAAGCAAAAGCAGATTACTATCGGCGAAGTCGCCCGCTTAGCGCAAATCTATAGCTGGGGGACTATTGCTGCTACCGACAGCCTGCGGCAAAAGAACTGCCCCCCCTGCTTTGTCGCCCATTTCGTAGAGGTAGAAGTCGATACCTGGACCGGCATCGTCCGCGTCCCGCGGGCCATCCTGTTGTCGGACTCCGGGACGCCTATCAACCCGGATATGGTGGCCGGTCAGCTTATCGGCTCCCTGTCCCGGGGCCTGGGTTACGCCCTCTATGAAGAAACCGAGTACGACCTGGAGAGCGGAAAACTCAAGTGTAACGGCTTTATCACTGACAATAAGATCCCGACTGTCTGCGAGATGCCCCGGCTGGCAGATATCCAGGTCTATTTCGCCCATACCTATGAACCTACCGGCCCCTTTGGGGCCAAGGGAATTGGGGAAGCGGCCCTTAATTCCGTAGCCTCGGCCCTGAACAACGCCATCTATAACGCGATTGGTATCAGGTTCTACCGGACGCCGATAACGCCGGAAAGGGTTTTAGCGGCTCTAGAAGGGGGCGACAGGGATGGCAACTGATACGCGGGTTCTGGCGGCGGAATTTCAGTACCTGGAGGCCCACAGCCTGGATGAGGCTTTAGCCTGGCTGGGGCAATATGGGACCAGGGCCAGAGTCCTCGCCGGGGGGACCGACCTGCTGGTCAAAATGAAGACCGGCCAGGTGCAGCCTGAATATATCATCTACATCAAAAAGGTAGCTGGCCTGGATTATATCCAGGCCGATGAGGCAGGCTTAAGGATTGGCGCTACCACTACTTTAAGGAAACTCGAGGGCTGCGCGGCCGTAAAGACCGGTTACAGCGCCCTTTATGAAGCCGTACGGTCGATGGCAGCCACGGCCATCAGGAATATGGGTACCATAGGTGGTAACCTGGGCAACGCCTCCCCGGCTGCCGATACGGCCCCACCATTGCTGGTCTACGGCGCCACCCTGAAACTGGCCAGCCAGGCCGGGACCAGGTTGGTGCCGGTGGAGGAGTTTTTCCTGGGTCCCGGTAAAACCTGCCTGGCCCCGGAAGAACTTTTGACGGAGATTAGCCTCCCTCCCCAGGGTTCGGAGAGCGGTAGCAGTTTCCTGAAGTTGGGCCGGGTGGCAGCCGATATTGCCAAAATCAATGTCGCCGTTTCCCTTCAGCGTTCCGGGCGCAACTGTACCGCTTGTCGGATAGCCTTTGGCTCGGTAGCGCCGACGCCCATTCGCGTTCCGGAAGCTGAGGCCCTCCTGGCCGGGCAGGAGATAACTGAGGATCTAATTGAAACCGCTGCCCAGGCGGGGGCCGCCGCCATTAAACCCATAAGTGATAATCGCTCCACGCGCGAGTACAGGTTAAAGGTTAGCCGGGTGATGCTGGCCGAGGCCCTGCGGGCCGCCTGGCAACGGGCAGGAGGTGTCCTGTAATGGAAAGGCAGTGGGTAAAGCTAAAGGTCAACGGCAAAGAGAGGCAACTGTTTATTAAGCCCAACGAGCTCCTGCTCAATGTCTTGCGCGACGAGCTGGGGTTGATGGGGGCCAAGTACGGTTGCGGCCTGGGCGAGTGTGCTGCTTGCACAGTCCTGGTCAACGGTCAGCCCATGCTAGCCTGCCTGATCCTGGCGGTTACCATGGAGGGCCAGGAGATTACCACCGTGGAAGGCATGGGGGATTATGACCGGCTCCATCCCCTGCAGCAGTCTTTTCTGGACCATGGGGCGGTGCAGTGCGGCTTCTGTACCCCAGGTATGCTTCTCACGGCCCAGGCCCTGCTGGCGGAAAACCCTGATCCCAGCGAGGAAGAGATCCGGGACTACCTGCGGGGCAACCTCTGTCGCTGCACAGGCTATGCGGCCATTGTGCGGGCGGTGAAAGAGGTCAAGCACCCGGCATAAGGCCAGGGAAGGCGAAGGGTTTAATTCCCTTCGCCTTTAATTAAAACTTAGCAGGACAACCGGGTAATTATGGCGAAAAAGAGAGGAGGTGATCGAAGGGGGTGGTAGCGATCATGGACCACTACGGGATTAGTGTAGAAGAAGTTTTGCACCTCCCGGCCTTTAAGAAGTGCCGGCTCCTGGGCGGGGGGGAAGGCCTGCAGCGGGTTATCACCAATGTCAACGTAATGGAAGTACCGGATATTTTGCCCTGGATTAAGAGCGGGGATTTCCTTCTCACCACCGGCTACGCCATTAAGGATGATATAGACGCCCAGAAGGGCCTCATTCCCCAGCTGGCCCGCCAGGGGGCCGCCGGGCTGGCCATCAAATCCCAGCGCTATATCGAAACCATACCTTTATACATGATCGAAGCCGCCAACAATTTGAACTTCCCTTTGCTGGAAATGCCGGCGGAGATAAATTTTTCCGAATTGATATCCAGCGTCCTTTCCCAGCTGGTTAACCGACAGGCCCTATTTTTAGAGCATAGCGTAGCAGTCCACCAGCAGTTTACGGATTTAATCCTGAAGGGTGGGCAGTTGGACCAGATCGCTACCGCCCTGGCGGAATTAATCAACGCTTACGTCTGCCTGGAAGACCACTCGAATTACCGGCGGGTTATTTACCCCCGTGATATCCCGGCGGAGGTGGTCCGTTATTTTGAACGGGAGGATCTGGTCGGCCAGAAAGCCGATTGTTATGATACGGGCGATTTTTACCGGGAGCAGGTGACCTTTGATGGCCGGGAGGCTGATTGCGCTGCTTTGCCGGTGATCGTCGAGGGGCAGCAGTATGGCTGGGTCAAGGCCGTGCTCCTGGAGCGGCGTTTTTCGCTCCTGGAGTTGCTCACCCTGGAGCGGGTCTGCTCCATCGTCGCCCTGGATATAATCAGGCAACACAATGTTACCCAGATCGAGAATAAATATAAAGCCGAATTTTTGAGCCAGCTTTTGACCTCTTCCAACCTGGACGAAAAGGATTTCCTGGAACGGGCTCGAACCTTTGGCTGGGAATTGACGGGCGATTATGCCGCCCTGTTGCTGGATGTCAGCCCACCCGCTAAGACAAATAAGGTAACCCTTAATGGGGACCGGCCGCAGGACCTCAAGACCAGGGCCGCCATCCTGCTGGAGAATTTCTGCCGCCGGCAACGGCTGAAATTTATCCTGGTAAACAACGAAGACGGCCTGACCCTCTTAGTGGAGCCCACCTTAGTATGCAACGGTAAAGAAAACGGGGCCCGGGGTTTCCTGCATCAACTAAGGGCTGTCCTCAACTACTGGCAGGTTACCATCGGCATCGGCAGCGGTTATAATGGCATTAAAGGCATTAAAAGGAGTTACCGGGAGGCCAAGATTGCTTTGGAGCTGGGCCGGTATCTCTTTGGTAGTGGCAGTAATATCTATTACCGCAACCTGGGCGTTTATGGTTTGCTCCTCAAACACGCCGGTATGGCTGAACTAAAGGATTTTGTCCAGGAGATCCTGGCTCCCTTGCTGGATTATGACTACAATAAAAAAGGGGAGCTCTATAAGACCCTGGAGACCTACCTGGAGACCAATTGCAATGTCAAGGAAACGGCGGAGAAGATGTATACCCATTATAATACCATCCTGTACCGGGTAAATAAGATCAAGGAATTAACCGGGGTAGATTTTAACCAGCCGGACCAGAAGTTGAACCTGCAGGTAGCCATGCGTTTATCCCAGGTCTTTAACCGCTTTGGCAACAGCCTGGAGTAAGAAAAAAATTTTTTAATGGTTATTGTATACATGGTACAGTATGCACTATAATGTATTATAGAGAAGCTACTTATCTCACCAGTGTAATTACTAAATTCCTGGGAGGGGAATAAAATGCTGGCGGAAAAATCTAGCTCTACCAGGGTGGAGAAGGACTCCCTGGGCGAAAAGGCCATTTACAGCGGCGCTTACTATGGTATTCATAGTTTGCGGGCGCAGGAAAACTTTACGGTCAGCGGTTACAAGATCCACCCGGAGCTGATTATCGCCCTGGCTATGGTTAAGAAGGCCGCTGCCCTGGCCAATATGAAGGCGGGAACCCTGGAGCGGAGCAAGGCTATGGCGATCGCCCGGGCCGCGGAGGAGATTATAGGCGGCAAGTGGCACGAGCAGTTTATCGGCGAAGCGATCCAGGGCGGAGCCGGTACGGCCATTAATATGAACGTTAACGAAGTTATAGCCAACCGCGCCCTGGTTATTCTGGGCTACCAGCCGGGAACATATGATAAGGTTAACCCCATCGACGATGTCAACAAGGGCCAATCCACCAATGACGTCCTGCCAACGGCCATCAGGATTGCCGCCATCCGCCTCTTGCAGCGCTACATTAAGGCCAATATGCTCCTGGCCGGAGCCCTGCGGGAAAAAGCAGCTGAATACCGGGACGCGATCAAGCTGGGCCGTACCCACCTGCAGGACGCTGTTCCCTTAACTATTGGCGAGGAACTGGAGGCCTGGGCTGAGGCCATCCAGCGGGATGTGGAGCGCGGTAACCTGGCGGTAAAGCTGCTGGCTGAGGTTAACCTGGGCGGGACGGCCGTCGGAACGGGCTTAAACGCCCACCCCCTCTACCGGGAAATAGTAATCGAAGAATTGCGCGTCGTTACAGGTATTCCCCACCTGCACCTGGCTAAGAACCTGGTCGATGCCACCCAGAATTTAGACGTGCTCGTAGAGGTGAGCGGTTTATTACGGACGGCCGCCGTAACCCTGACGAAAATCGCCAATGACTTGCGCCTGATGGCCTCTGGCCCCATGGCCGGCCTGGCGGAGGTGGAGTTGCCACCCCTGGCTGCCGGTTCCAGCATTATGGCCGGCAAAGTTAACCCCATTATTCCCGAAGTGGTGAACCAGGTGTGCTTCAAGGTCTTTGGCAATGACCTGACCATTAGCCTGGCTGCTTCCGCCGGCCAGTTCGAACTCAACGTGATGCAGACGGTGCTGGCTTTCTCCCTCTTTGAGAGCCTGGGGATGTTGGCCGAGGCGGTCAACTCTTTAACGGTCAAGACGATCAAGGGTATGAAATTCCGGGTAGACCGTTGCCAGCGCTATGCTGAAGGCGCCCTCAGCCTGGTAACCTCCCTGGTGCCCTTAATCGGCTATGATGCCGCAGCTCAGGTGTCCAAAAAAGCCCTGGCCAGCGGTAAGAGCATCCTGGAGGTAGTGCGGGAAATGGAGATCCTGCCGGAGGACCAGGCGCGGGAGTTACTGGACCCTCGCCAGATGCTACCCAACTGATATATAATCACAATATAACCTCGTGACTGGCCGGGTAACTGTAAGGGCTACCTAACTCACATATGATCAATATTACCCCGGGGCCTGTATTTCCTGTAGCAGGCCCCAATTTTCTCCCAGGACAAGAAAATAAACCTTTGGCAATAATTTAGCCTTGCGGTACCATTAATCTTAAAATAAACTTAAAAATGAAGTAACCTTATATTAATAAGGAGGTACCGCCATGGCAGTCCTGGAGGAAATCAAGGAAGCCTTGATGGCCGGTAATGCCAACAAGGTCAAAGAATTAACCCAAAAAGCCCTGGACGAGGGTATGGCTCCGACTACTATTATTAACGACGGCCTCATTGCGGCCATGAATATCATCGGCGTCAAATTCAAGAATAACGAGGTTTATGTACCAGAAGTCCTGGTAGCGGCCCGGGCTATGCACGCCGGTATGGATGTAGTCAAGCCCTTGCTGGCCGGCGGGGCCATGGAGGATAAAGGTACGCTGATAATTGGTACGGTTAAGGGCGACCTCCACGACATCGGCAAGAACCTGGTAATTATGATGATGGAAGGCGCTGGCTTCAAGGTGGTTGACCTGGGCATTGACGTGCCGGTTGAGAAATTTGTCCAGGCCGTGGAGGAACACAAGCCCCAGTTAATTGGCATTTCCGCCCTGTTGACCTCTACCATGATGCAGATGAAGAAGACTGTCGAGGGCCTGGCAGCCTATCGCGACAGGGTCAAGATTATGGTTGGCGGCGCCCCGGTAACCCAGAAATTTGCCGACGAAATTGGGGCTGACGGCTACGCCCCCGACGCTGCCTCGGCGGTAGACCTCGCCCGCGAGCTGCTGGCTTCGTAGGGAGGCCAGGGTATGCTGGTTGTTGGCGAACTGATCAATTCCAGCCGCAAGGCCGTCGCCCAGGCCATTGCCAACCGTAACAAGGCCTATATCCAGGACCTGGCGCGGAAGCAGGCGGCAGCCGGGGCCGCCATCATCGACGTGAACTGCGGGACAAGCATTGGCGAAGAAGAAAAGGTCATGGCCTGGCTGGTGGATACCGTCCAGGAAGTAGTCGACGTACCTTTATGTATCGATAGTCCTAGCGCGGAAGCCCTGGCGACCGGTCTGGCCGCCCATAAAGGCCAGGCGATGATCAATTCCATTACAGCCGAGAAAGAGCGCTGGGCGGAAGTCCTGCCCCTGGTTAAAGAGTATAAGGCGAAGGTTATTGCCCTCTGTATGGACGACGGCGGTATGCCAGAGTCGGTGGCGGACCGTTTGCGGGTGGCGGATAAGCTGGTTTCTGGCCTGGTAGCAGCAGGGGTACCGGCCGACGATATTTACCTGGACCCTCTGATTAAACCCCTGGGGGTAAACAGCCAGTACGGCGTCGAAGCCCTGGAGTCTGTGGCGGCCCTGAAGGAAAAGTATCCTGAAGTGCATAGTATCTGCGGCCTGTCCAACGTTTCTTACGGTTTACCAGAGCGCCGACTCTTAAACCGGGCCTTTATGGTCATGTGTTTGACCCGGGGGATGGATGCTTTTATCCTCGATCCCCTGGATATTCAGCTGATGGGTCTTTTGCGGGCAGCTACAGCCCTGGCTGGCCAAGATGAGTTTTGCCTGGAGTATATTGCTGCCGCCCGCGCCGGTAAGATCAAAGCGTAGAATTCAGCGATTACTTCCGGCCGCAGGAAGGGGTTCCCTTGCTGCGGCCCTTTTTGTTAGGAGGGCTAGCAATGGCCGTTTCCCTGGAGGGTTTAGTCCAGGCCGTGATTAACGGCAATGCCGTCCAGGTACGGGAAGAAGTAAAGAAGGCCCTGGCTGCCGGGGTGGACCCGGGCCGCATAATCGCCGACGGCTTTGTGGCAGCCATGGATGTGGTAGGGGAAAGGTTTGAACGTAACGAGATCTACGTGACCGACCTGATTATTACCGCCCGGGCGATGCATACCGGCCTCAAGGAACTAAAGCCCTTTATGCTGACGGGCCAGGTGCAGCCAGTGGGCCGGGTGGTCATCGGCACCGTCCAGGGGGACATCCACGATATTGGCAAAAACCTCCTGGGGATAATGCTTGAGGCCTCGGGCTTCGAGGTCCTTGACCTGGGGGTTAACGTCGCCCCCAGCACCTTTGTCGAAGCAGTAATCAAACACCACCCCGATGTCCTGTGCTTGTCGGCCCTGCTTTCGTCTACCCGGGGCGCCATGGGCGAAACCATTGAGGCTCTGAAAGAGGCGGGCTGGCGGCGCAAGGTCAAGGTAGTGGTGGGGGGTACGCCCCTGAACGCCACGATTGCCGCCAGGATGGGGGCTGATGGTTACGCCCCCGACGCCACCGCGGCCGTCCAGCTGATCAAAGACCTGATTGGGGCCTCTGGCAAACACCAGGCCGTTCTGGCCCCGGCAACCCTGGACCTGTTCTTTGGCAAAGGTTCCCTGGAAGACCTGCAGCAGGCCTTTAACCGCCTGACGGGCTTGCACCTGATCATGGTGGATGCTACCGGCAGCCCCCTGACACCCCCGGTGGGCTTCCTGGAGTGTTCCCGCCATTGCCATCTTCTCCAGGGTAGCCCCACGCGGGCCATAGATGTTACTACCTTGGCCGGTAATTTCAAAGAGGCCTTTATCTACCGCTGCCACGCCGGCCTGGTGGAGATCTCTTACCCCCTGGCTAACGAAGACGGCACGGTAGGAACTGTCCTCTGCGGCCATTGCCTCCTGGCTGGCGACCCGGCCCCGGACCAATTAAAGGCCGCCGTACCGGTATTGAACCTCAAGGACTTAGAAGCCCTTTGCGCCCTGCTTTCCTTTGTAGCCGGGCAGATCATGCAACTCAATGCCGTCCTGCTAGCCAACAAAGAGCTGGAGGAACAGCGCACCAGCTTTATCCATTTCTTGAAAAGGCAGCACCAGCTGGAGCAGGCCCTGAAGGATGCTGAACTTAAGGCCCTGCAGTCCCAGGTGAACCCTCACTTTCTGTTTAACGCCTTGAATACCATTGCCCGCCTGGCCCTTTTCGAGGGGGCGGCAACCACCGAAAAAATGGTTCGTTCCCTGGCCCGCCTGATGCGCTATAGCCTCTACCAGGTCAAGGAAACGGTTACCCTGGCCGAAGAGATAGCGGCCGTGCGGGATTATCTCTTTATCCAGCAGACGCGTTTCCCGGACCGGGTGCAAGGCCAGGTGTCAGTCGAGGAAGGGATCCTGGAGGCGCGGGTGCCCTGCATGATCCTCCAGCCCCTGGTGGAGAACGCCGTTATCCACGGCCTGGAACCCAGGGAAAAGGGCGGGGAAATCACCGTCACCGGCCGCCGGGTGGGTGAGCAGGTCCATATCGAGATCAAGGATGATGGGGTCGGCATCCCCCCTGAGGTCCAGAAGGCCATCTTTGACCTCCAGGTGCGGGGCAGCGGCAAGGGCCAGGTCAGCGGCCTGGGCATCGTCAATGTCTTTCGTCGCCTGCAACACCACTTCGGCGGCAACTGCGCCCTGGATGTCAGCAGTACACCAGGCAAGGGTACTTGCATTCAGCTCAGCTTTCCTTATACTATTTAAGAAATGGGAGGAGGCCAGGCCCGGTTTTGTCTATGGAGCTTAAGATCCTGCTGGTTGATGATGAACCCCTGGAGCGCCAGGCCATGCGTTTTCTCCTTACCAGGGAACGGCCCCAGTACCAGGTAGCCGGGGAAGCGAGCAACGGCCTGGAGGCCGTAAGCCAGGCAACTGCCTTGCGGCCGGATATTATCTTCCTGGATATCAAGATGCCCGTCATGGATGGCCTGGCTGCCGGCCGGGAGATCCGCAACCTTTTACCGGAGGCCAGGTTAATTTTCGTCACTGCCTATGGTGAGTTTGATTACGCCCGCGAGGCTGTTTCCCTGGGGGCCTCCAAATACCTGTTGAAGCCGGTGGACGGGGAAGAGATGCTCGCCCTCCTGGATGAGCTGGCCGGGGAGATCGACGCTTCCCATCGGCGCCAGCAGGAGACGGCCCGGCTGAAAAAGACCCTGGCTGAGCTGCGGCCCCTCCTGCGCCTGGGCTTTATTATCGACCTGATAAGCGGTAACATAACCGAGGCCGACGCCCTTAGCCGGGCCAGTTTCCTGGGGATTAATCCCCTGCCGCAACTGGCCTTGCTGGTGGATATCGATAATTTTGCCGCCCTGGCCCGGGAAGGCGGGGAAATAGAGCGGCAGATGTGCAAACAACAGGTCAAGGAGAGTATCGAGGCAGCAACGGCTGGCTGGCCCGGCGCCCTGGTAGCCCCCATTACCAGGGATGAGTTTGCCATCCTATTACCCTTGCAACACCTGTCCCCGGGCCAGGAAAGCCGCCGGGAGGCTATCCACCTGGGGGAAGCCATCTGCCACCGGGTGCGCCAGGATACGGGGATGACGGTGACGGTGGGTATCGGCCGCCTGGCCGAAGGGGTGACGGGACTGGCTCGTTCCTATGCCGAAGCAGCGGCTGCCGCCGAGTTCCGCCTGCTTTACGGCGGCGACCAGGTGATCCATGCCGACGACGTTACTACCAGGCCCGGGGCTACCCGGCCCCTGCCTGCTTATGAGGAACAGGGACTCGCCCAGGCTATCCGCATAGGGGACCGGGAGGCGGCCCGGCGGCAGGCGGGAAATATTTTGATGCAACTTCTCTTGGAACAGGAGAAGCGCCCGACCCTGGTCAAGATGAAACTCCTGGAACTGGTAGCCCTGGCGGCCAACGCCGCCCTGGAAGGCGGGGCCGACCCGGAGGCGGTCTCCAGTCTTACCCTGGCCGGGAGTAGCGAGTTTTTAGAGCTTGACAACCTGGCTGCTATGCGAGGCCGCATCCTGGAGCGCCTGGGGGAACTGGTAGACCAGGTGGTGGCCAGCCGGGAGCAACGCAACTCCGCCCTTATGGAACGGGCCAGCAGGTTCATCGAAGCCAATTTCCACCAGGACCTCACCCTGGAAGAGGTTGCCCAGCAGGTTTATTTAAGCCCTTGCTATTTCAGCCGCCTCTTTAAGCAGACCAAAGGGCAGAATTTTATCGATTACCTGACCAGGGTGCGCCTTAAGGCCGCCAGGGAATTGCTCTTAAACACCAACCTGCCGGTAGCGGAAATAGCTGCCAGGGTTGGTTATCACGATGCCCGCTATTTTGGCCAGGTCTTTAAAAAACAGGAAGGATACACGCCCAGCGTGTTCCGTAAATTAGGGGGTGGCCAGTTTGAAGGAAGTACAGGTTGATTTCCAACCCGTAGGCCGGCGCCTGAACATTACAATCGGCCAGACGATTCTCGCCGCGGCCCAGCAACTGGGGCTGGCCCTGGGGTCCGGGGGTTTGACTGCTCCCTGCGGCGGCCGGGGCCTGTGCGGCCGCTGCCGGGTGCGGGTAGCCTCCGGGCAGGCCGGGGAGATAACGCCGGCGGAGAGGCGTTTCCTGACGCCGGCCCAGCTGGAGCAGGGCTACCGCCTGGCCTGCCAGGCCACAGTTACTGGCCCCGTTAAGGTGGAGATCCCCCCGGAATCCATGCTCGGGGTTCAGAAACTTCAGGTCGAGGGGCTGGAGGTGGAGGTTGTCCCCGAGCCCCCGGTGAAAAGGTATAACCTGCCGTTAAGTAAGACGACTATCGATAATCCCGCCCCCCTCTGGCAGCAGGTGGCCGGTGGGCTAGAGGCCACCTATGGCCTGGCGCGACCGGTGGTGGATTTTAACCTGGCCCGGGAGACGGAACCCCAGGCGGCCGTCGGCAGCGCTACGGTGACAGTGCGCGGGACGGAAGTGATTAACATTTATACTGGCCGGCCGGCGCCACCGCCGGTGGGCCTGGCCGTCGACCTGGGCACCACCAAGGTGGCCGGCTTTCTTATTAACCTGGAGACGGGGGCTACCCTGGCAGCGGATGGCATTATGAACCCGCAGATAGCCTATGGTGAAGACGTCATGGCGCGCCTGGGCTATGCCCTGGAGGGGGAGGAGGCCTACCGGCGCATCCAGGCAGTAGAGATCGAAGGCCTGAACCACCTGGCGGCCGCCCTGGCGGAAAAGGCCGGTGTGGCAACGACGGACATTGAAGAAACTGTCATTGTAGGGAATACAGCCATGCACCACCTGTTGTTACACCTGCCGGTGGCCCAGCTGGCCCGCGCCCCCTATGTGCCCGCTGTGACCACGCCGGTGGAGGTGAAGGCCCGGCACCTGGGGTTAGACCTTAGCCCCGGGGCCTGCGTCTACCTCCAACCGGTAATCGCCGGCTTTGTTGGCGGTGACCATGTAGCCTTCATCCTGGGGAGCCGGATTGATGCGGCCCGTAAAGTAACCCTGGGCCTGGATATTGGCACCAACACTGAGATCGTCTTGAGTTACAAGGGCCGGATGCTTTCCTGCTCCTGCGCCTCTGGCCCGGCCTTTGAGGGGGCCCACATTGCCCAGGGTATGCGGGCCATTACCGGGGCCATTAGTTCCGTCCGTTTGAGCGACGGCGGCCGGGAGGTTTTCTGGGAGAGCATCGGCAATGCGCCACCTTTAGGTATCTGCGGCTCCGGTATCCTGGACGCCGTGGCCGAGCTGTACCGGGCCGGTATCCTCAACGCCAGCGGCCGCCTGGATGTAAGTCACCCCCGGGTGCGGCGGCCGGCCGGGGGCGGTCCACCGGAATTCCTGCTGGTGCCGGCAGAACAAACAGGGATTGACGGCGACCTGGTGGTTACCCAGAAGGACATCAGCGAGATCCAGCTGGCCAAGGCGGCCATTGCCAGCGGCACCCTCCTCCTGCTGGAGGCAGCCGGGCTTAAGGTGGAGGATCTAGAGGAAATCGTGGTGGCCGGGGCCTTCGGCACCCACCTGCAACTGGAAAGCGCCATTACCATTGGTATGTTCCCCAACCTGCTCCTGGACGCCTTTCACCAGGTGGGCAATGCCGCTGGCACCGGGGCGCGCCTGGCCCTTCTGTCCATGGCCGAGCGGCAACGGGGAGAGGATATAGCCCGCCAGGTGGGCTATATCGAGCTTATGACCCAACCCACCTTCCAAGAGGTATATGTAAATTCGCTTCTGCTACCGTGAAATGGGAGGTGAGAAGTGAGAGGTGGGTGGGGAACATGACTCATATTGAAAGGGTGCAGGCGGCCCTGGCTGGCGGCCGGCCTGACCGGGTGCCCCGGGGGGAATTCGAACTGGAACCGGGCCTGGTGGCTACCCTGCTGGGCCTGGAGGGAACGGACGCTTCTACTTCCGACTTCTACCTGGAGGTTGCAGCCCGGGAACTCCTGGGCATGGATCTGCTGGCCGTTACCCCGGCGGCGCCGGTGGAGGAACTGGGGTCCGGCAGCTACCGGGATGCCTGGGGTTGTCGTTACCATAACGGCGGGAGACTGAGGGCGCCCTTGGCTCCGGCTATTCCGGATATTGGGGCTGCCGCAGAGTATATCCTGCCGGACCCCGCCTCCTTCGACCTGCAGGCGATCCGGCGTTGGCGGGAGGAAACGGACTTCTTTATCCTGGCCTTTGTCGATGGTCCCTTCCAGGGGACAGGCAAGCTCTTTGATTTTACCGATTTTCTCCTGGCCGTCGCCGGCCGGATGGGGGTTATTACGGACCTGGCTAGGGCTATCGTCGATTTCAACCTGGAACTGGCCCGTCTTTGTTGCCAGGCGGGGGCCCATGGTATTATTATCGGCGATGATATTGCCTACGACCGGGGGACTTATATCCGGCCAGACCTCTGGCGGGAGAACTTTTTGCCTCATTTGCGGCGTCTGGTAGAAGGGATCAAAGAAATGGGCCTGCCGGTCCTCTACCACTCTGACGGTAACCTACGGGCCGTCCTGCCTGACCTGGCCGCCCTGCCCCTGGACGGCATCCAGGGCCTGGAGCCGGCCGCCGGCATGGATATAGGGGCCGTTAAAAGGGAGTACGGGGAGAGGTTATGCCTGATGGGTAACTTCGACCTGGATCTCCTGGTTACCGGCAACCCGGATACTATAACCGCCGCCGTCCGTAGCCTGCTGGACGTTGCAGCCCCCGGCGGGGGCTATATCTTCTCTACAGCCTGCGGTATTTTGAACGCCTCCCTGCCCCTGGAGAACGTTCTAGCCCTGTACCGGGCTGTCGAGCAATATGGGAGCTACCAGTAAGCCACCTACGGGCCTGACTTTCAGTCAGGTCTTTTATTTTGTCCAGGTCGGTAGAACTGGTAGCCTACCAGAAATATCCTGGTATATCCCCGGCCGCCTGCCATACCATTAAATAGAACGTGTGACTGCTGAAACAGGGTATCCCCAAAGCAGGGGGATCTTTTCCGGTACCCGGATTAAACCCGGCAGGGGAGGAGGGTGGTTATTGTTGCAGAAATTATTACGCTGGCAAATCATCCTGCCGCTTGTATTAATCGTGGCTCTGGCCGGCGGTGGATGGGCCTATTCCTATTATTTGCGGGAGATCAAGGTCGACCCCCAGGAGCTCATTGTCCAGGCCCTGGATACCACCAATCAGGCGAGCAGCTACCGCTTCCATGTCGAGGCCAACCTGACTGCTGGTGGTAATAGCATAGCCTTGAGCAAGCTGGAGGGTGAGAAGGCCGGTGATGGCAGCCTGTATCTAAAGGGTCAAATGACCGGCCAGCCAGTAGAGATCTACCAGGTCAAGGATACCACCTATTTCCGCGACCCGGCCTCCAAGCGCTGGATGGTGACCCCGGGCAACAGTCCCCTGGAACAGGAAAAATACATGGCTGAGATTAATCCCCTCTCGATCTTAAAAATTACCCAGGTAGATAACCTGAAATTTTTGGGCCGCCAGAAAAAGGTGCCAGGCCGGCCCTATCTCCTGACCTGCCAGCCCCGGGTCAACAACCAGTTTCTCAACAGCTACTGGCAGGACTTCAACTACCAGTTCCTGGTGGAACGGGGTAGCAACTACATCCGCCAGGTTTCCCTGGAAGCTGCTCACCGCCAGCGTCCCCAGGATAAGCTGACCATGACCGTCGACTTCTACGATTTTAACAGGCGTATCAACATAAAACCGCCCCAGTAGGGGCGGTTTT
>JASUSX010000008.1 GCA_030445875.1 Clostridia bacterium | reverse complement strand
CGTATAGTGGGCGTAGAGGGCCCCGGCTGCACCCGCGAAGGAGGCTCCTAGGGAAAAGGCCAGGAGCTTGATTTTGGTCAAATCAATGCCCTGGGTGGCAGCGACAATCTCATCCTGCTCGATAGCGTTCCAGGCCAGGCCGATACGCGATTTATACAGCCGTGAAGCGGCCAGGGCCAGCAAGCCCAGGATGATAAAAACCAGGTAGAAGTAATTGGCCTGGTAGGGCAACCGGAAGCTTAAAATCTCCAGGGGCTTGCGGAAGGAAAAACCAGCCAGCTTATAGGCCGGGATGCCCGGGATGCCATTGGGTCCCCCCAGCCAGTTGGTATTGATGATCATGAGGGTAAAGATCACCTGCAGGGCAATGGTGACCAGGGAGAGGTAATAACCGCGGGTTTTTAAGGCTGGGAAGCCGAAAATCAGCCCCAAAATAGCCGCCATGACCATGCCCGCCGGAATACCCCACCAGGGGGAGAGACCGAATTTAACTGCCAGCACAGCTGAGGTATAAGCACCTGTACCGTAAAAGGCCGCCGGCGCGAAGTTGACCATCCCGGTACTGCCCACCTGGAAGTTGAGGCCCAGGACCACAATAGCATAGATACCACCCATGACGATGACATGCAACAGGTAGTTATTGCCGCTGAGTAAAAAGGGTAACGCCAGGGCAAAAAGGATAATGACCACCATGGTCTTGCCTTTCTGCTGCTCCACGGCCTGGTAGACCCTTTCAATGCTACCCGTTCGTTCGCCATAAACAATCAGCCCCAGCCCCAGGGCCAGCATCACCAGGGCCACGGGCAAGGAACCTATTAATGCGATATACAGCACCAGGCAAATGCCCAGGCCCACCGCCAGTGCCAGTAGACCTTCGTTTAAGCCTTTACCATCCTTGCTTACCACTTTACTCCGTGCCTCCCTTAAGGCGAAACCTATTAAACCTTCTCAACGCTCTTTTCGCCAATAACCCCTTCCGGCTTAAACAGGATAAAGACCACCACCATCAAAAAGGCCACCACATTGGCATAGGCTGTCCCGCCGGGGATGAAGGCGCTGACAAATACCTCTACAAAGGCGATTAACATGCCCCCCACAATAGCCCCGTAAACATTGCCCAGGCCGCCGACCACAGCCGCGCAGAAACCCTTTAAGCCGTACATGGCCCCCATATCAAACCTGACTACATCATAATAAGAAGCCACCAGAAAACCGCCGATACCCAGGATAAACCCGCCCACCAGGAAGGTGATCAGGACAATCTGCTGCCAGTTAATGCCGATCATAATCGCTGCTTCTTTGTTCTGGGAAACCGCCTGGATGGATAAGCCGGTTTTAGTCTTATTGACAAAGAGGTACAGCAGGGCTACCAGGACCACGGTGGCCAGGATGATGATGATATTGCGCCAGGAAAACAGGGCAAAATTGGCCAGGGTGCCCGCCGGTAGCAATTGGGGAAAGGTCTGGGGGTTACGGCCCTGGGGGTAGAAGATACCAATCAATTCCCGCAGGGCAACGCCGGCGGCAATGGTACTCAACAGGGGCATCAAAGAGCTTTTGCCCTCAAAGGGTTTAATTACCGTCCGGTACATGAGGAGCATTAAGAGTCCGGTGATGGAAGCGCCAGCAATAATTATTAAAATTACACTTACAAAGCTGGGCAGGATGCCATTTAAGGTAGCGTATAACCCGGCAATACTGACCAGGGCAGTGATGGCAAAAGCGGCGAAGATAGCTACATCGCCAGCGCAGAAGACCACCACATCCATCACCCCAAAGAAAAGGGAAAAGCCGATAGCCACCAGGGCGTAGGTGCAGCCCAGCATAATGGCGTTCATAAGTTGCGACACGACTAACATCTGTATGGCCTCCTTAAATCCTTACTGGCTGGTAACAGGATAGTACTGCTACCAGCCAGTAAGCCGGTTCATACCTGGCTTTTAACGATCGCCCTATTTGGCGCCGGGCAGCTTGCGTTCCCCGCTCTTATATTTGGATACATCCCAGTCGACCCACTTGCCGTCCTGCACCACATAGATGGTGCTGGCCACGTTGGTCGTCTGGCCAATCTCGTTAAAGGCCGTCGTCCCCAGCAGGCCGTTATAGCTGATCTTGGCAATGGCGTCCACCAGCTTCTTGCGGTCGGTACCGGCCTGCTTTAAGGCCTCGATGATAATGTTGGCCGCGTCGTAAGCGTAAGGACCGTAAGCACCGTAGGGCTCCTTGAAGCCGGCCTTCTGGTAGGCTTCCTCAAAGGCTTTACCACCGGAAAGCTTGCTGATGTCTTTACCCGGTTTGGTGGCGACGACGCCTTCGGCCGCGTCCTTACCGGCCGTGTCGATGAATTTGTCATCCACAATGCCGGAAATACCTACCAGAAGGGTGTTTTTCATGCCCAGTTCCACCATCTGGCGCCGCACCAGGGCGGCTTCCATAACTACGCCGCCAAAGTATACGCCGTCCACATTGGCAGCTTTGATTTTACTCAGGATCGGCCGGAAATCGTTCTGGCCCACCTGGATCTCATCAATCGAAACGATTTCGGCCCCCGGATACTTCTGGACCTCTTCCTTCCAGGCCTCGGTGTTGCTCTTACCGTAGGTGGTGGTGTCAGAGATTACCGCCCACTTCTTCCGCCCCAGCTGATTGATGGCAAAGTTGGCCAGGGGTAGATTCTCCTGCTTCTGGGTGGGGCAAACCCGGGTAATATAAGGATAGTTTTCCTTACTGGTCAGGGTCGGCCCGATGGCGCCCCAGATTACCAGGGGCATTTCAGCGGACTTAAAGATGGGGATGGTAGCCTCGGCCACCGGGGAATTCCAGTGCCCGCTGGCAGCCACCACGTCGGGATCGGCAACGGCTTTCTGGGCCGCTGAAGCGCCGGTGCCCGGGTTGGAGGCATCATCCAGGTCTACTACTTCCACTTTGAAGGGTAATTTACCCGCGTCGTTGGCCTGCTGGACCGCCAGTTTGAAGGCATTGCGGGCGCCTACCCCCTGCATGGCGTTGGCCCCGGTCAGCGGCCCCAGGAAGGCTATCTTGACTGTTTTGCCGCCAGCTTTACCCTCGTCCTTACCTTTGCTGCCCGAACCACCACCGCAGCCGGCCACCAAGGCGATGACCAGCAGGGCAATGGCTAATAAAACTGTCGCCTTAATTGCTTTGCCTTTTACCATGGGCTCTCCTCCTAGGATTAGTTATAATTTCTTCTCCTGTTCCGGGAACCAACAAGTACCGCCATTCCCACCCCCCTACCATCGACCTGACCCCCTTGCCAGGGACTATATTTCCGGTCAACCGGCTACTGCTCTTTCCGCAGGGCCAGGGCTATCTTTTCCGGCGTAGCCGGCAGGGAAGTTACCCGCACCCCGACAGCGTCCCGGATGGCATTGAGGATAGCCGGGGCGATGGAGTTACAGGCGGGTTCTCCCACCCCTTTGGCTCCGTAGGGGCCAAGGCCAGCCCCGGACTCGATCAAGATGGTCTCCACATCCGGCACATCAGCCGATGTGGGTATCAGGTACTCAGAGAAGGAAGGGGTCTTAATGCGTCCCTGCTCGACGGCCAGCTCTTCCATCAGGGCGTAACCCAGGCAATAGATGGCGCCCCCCTCCAGTTGCCCTTCCACGTTCAGCACATTAATGGCTTTGCCCACGTCATAACAGGCTACCAGTTTGCGGACTTCCACCGCCCCGGTCTCGACATCTACGGCCACCTCCACGGCGTGGGCGCCAAAGGTAAAATCGGCGAAGGTACGGCCGCTAATTACCTCCGAGGCCGGCACTTCGGTAAAAGGGGCATTGAACTGGGCCTCGCAAAAGAGTTCAATCCCCTCCGTAGCGCAGGCATTGATAACCTCTTTCAGGCTTATCCGCTGCTGCGGGTCCACTGTACTTTCAATGCCTTCGTTGGCGATCTTCAAGTAGGCCACCCTTACCCCCAGCATGGCCGCCGCTTTGGTTAACAGGCGCTCCTTCAATTCCCGGGCTGCCTTGAGGGTGGCATTGCCCGACATATAAAGCTGCCTGGTGGCTGTAGTCGTACCGGCCAGGGGGGTCAAAGCCGTATCGGCGATATAGATCTTGATCTTCTCCAGGGGGATGCCCAGTTCCTCGGCTACGATCTGGCACAGGGACTGGGCCTGGCCACCGCCCAGGTCGGGTACGCCGCACCTGATCACCGCGCTGCCGTCCAGCTCCAGCTTGACGTAGGAGCGGGAGCTATCGTGGAGGAAAGTCAGCCGGCCGTAACTCATCAACCCTACCGCCAGGCCGCGGCCGAGGCGGATATTTTTATCCTCGTTTTCCTGTACCGGCCCCAGGGCCTGCCAGGCCTTCTCGGCCACGTCCGCCACTGCCACGTAGCGGTCGAAGGTAAAGCCGGTAGCGAGGGAGCCGCCCTGGCGCAGGCAGTTCTTTTGCCTGATGGTTAAGGGATCCATACCCAGGACCCGGGCGAGTTCATCCATCTGGGACTCATAGGCTACATTGGGTTGAATGGCCCCAAAGCCCCGGTTGGCGCTCCCAAAGGGGTTATTGGTTAGCACGGCGACGGTGTCTACCTTGACATTGGGGATATCGTAGGGCCCGGTGGCGTTGACGGTAGAATAGAGCAAGACCCAGGGGGTCAAATAGGTATAAGCGCCGGCATCGGAGATAAGCTCAGCCTCTAAAGCTACCAAACGACCATCCCGGGTGGCCCCGGTTTTATACTTCATGACATAGGCGTGCCTTTTGCTGTGGGCCAGGATAGATTCCTCCCGGGTGTAGGTTAGCTTCACCGGCCGGCCCGTTTTCCAGGTTAACAGGGCCAGGAAGCTCTCGACGGTGATATCCTCCTTGCCACCGAACCCGCCACCCAGCCAGGTGCCGATGACCCGGACCCTGTTTTGCGGCAGCCCCAGGACTTCGGCCACAGTACGGAAGTGCTCGATTACCTGGGTGGAGACGCGGATGTTGATAACCCCATCCTCATCCAGCCAGGCCACTCCTGATTCCGGCTCCAGGTAAGCGTGGTCGACAAAGGGCACCCGGTAGGTATTTTCGATGATCACATCGGCCGCCGCAAAACCGGCCTCCACATCCCCCTTGCGCACCTTAAAGCGGGAGACAACGTTGCTCTCATTTTCACCCACCGGGTAGGCGCCTGGTTGCAAGGCTTCCTCAGGGTCAAAGACGCCCGGCAGGGGTTCATAGTCGACCTCGATTAAATCCAGGGCCTCTTCGGCAACCTTCAGGCTCTCGGCAGCCACCAGGGCTACCGCTTCGCCCATAAAACGCACCTTGCCCTCAGCCAGGACCCGGTAGAGGCCCTCAAACTGGGCCCCAACGTCGGTACTCTGGCCGAACTTGGCCCGCAGGTTATTGTTAGGTACGTCTTTGGCCGTCAGGACGGCCTGGACACCGGGGAGGGCCTCGGCCTTACTGGTATCAATGGCCAGGATCCGCGCCGCCGGGTATTTACTGCGTAAAACCTTAGCGTAGAGCATACCGGGCAGGGTAAAGTCATCCGCGTAGACAATGTTCCCTTTTACCTTGGCCCAGGCATCGACCTTGGGCAGACCCTTGCCAATTACTGTCGTTTCCATCTCCACCTAGCCCCCTTTAATCCCTTGCGCTCGCCTGGCTGGCAGCGACCGCCGCCACGGCATCTACGATTTTTTTATAACCTGTACAACGGCAAAGGTTACCGGATAGGGCTTCCTTGATTGCTTCCCGGTCCGGTTGCTGGTGATGGGCCAGGAAACTCCTGGCCGCCACCAGCATCCCCGGCGTGCAAAAACCGCACTGGACAGCGCCATGGGTGGCAAAGCTCTCCTGCAAGGCCTGCATCAAGGGATCCGCGGCCATGCCCCTGACGGTCCAAACCTCTTTATTGTTGGCCTGGGCGGCCAGGACCAGGCACGATTTAACCGGTTGTCCCTCCAGCACCAGGGTGCAGGTGCCGCAATCCCCTTTATTACAACCGCACTTGACATCTGTTACCCCGGCCCGGTTGCGCACAAACTCCAGCAGGGATTCCTCGGGAGCTACCACGGCTGTAACCGGCCGGCCATTAACCTGGACTGTGATGGTGATCTCTTTTTGCAGCTCCATTGCCTTACCCTCCCCTAAGCCAGCGCGGCTTCGAAGGCCCTTTTCAGCAGGACGCCGGTCAGATGCAGCCGGTATTCCTGCGAGGCCCGTACGTCGCTGATAGGCTTGACTTCTGTCCTTACGATCTCCTGGGCCCTGGCTACTACTGCCGGGGTGAGGGTATTCCCGGCCAGGTAACTCTCCGTCTGACGCGCCCGTAACGGTGTCGGCGCCAGGGCTCCCAGGGCAATACGAACCTGGTCCACCTTATCACCCTTCAGCCCTACCACCAGGCCGATACTGGCCAGGGATATGGCCATTGCTTTCCGTAAACCAAACTTGATAAAGGCGCTCTTCATAGTCGTTGTTTTAGCAAAGGACACACCGGTAATCAATTCATTGGGCTGCAGGACGCTTTTGCCCGGCCCGGTAAAGAACGCGTCTACCGGGATTTCCCTTTCCCCGGCCAGGCTGGCCACCATCACCCGCGCGTCCAGGGCCAGCAGGGGTACCACCCCATCGGCCGCCGGGGAGGCGTTGGCCAGGTTGCCGCCAATGGTCGCCCGGTTGCGGACCAGGGGGTCGGCAAAGCGCTGGCCCGCCTGCCATAAAACCTGTCCATGGTTGGCGACAATCTCCGAATGCAGCAATTCATTTATTGTTGTTAAACTTCCAATAGTTACCTTTTCTCCCCTGACATTAATGCCCTTCAATTCCGCCAGCCGGCTGATATCAACCAGGGTACAAGCAGTAATTTTTTTGGCCCTTATATCGGGCAGGATATTGGTGCACCCCGCTACTACCCGGCCCCCGGGTCCAAGTTCGTTTAACAGCGCCAGTGCTTCATCCTTCGTTTTCGGTACGGCATAAGCAAAACTACTCACACCAAACCTCGCCTCCTGACATGGTTTTACAACAGGGTTAAACCTGCACCCCCACTATTACGAATATCCTGCCATTTACCTTTTTGTATTCTCTTTGCGAGTATTGATTACCTTTGTTAATGTACACAAACTAAAATGTATTTTGTTATCAACTGTTTACTAATAAAAGGGGCGTAAAAAATAAAAACCCATAGGATCTTCCAACAAGATCCTATGGACTCCTTTGCCTAGTTATTATTTTAGGCCATAATAAGTGTCATGTCAAGTAATTCTTTGGCGAAAATTATCGAATTAGAAGGAACCAGCAGCCAGGTAGGACTTCTTAACAATCTCGTTTTCTTGCAAGGCAGCAGCCGGGCCCTCTAAAATGACCGCCCCTTTTTGTAGGACATAGCCGCGTTCCGCCACTAACAGGGCTTTGCGGGCATTTTGTTCCACTAGAAGAATAGTAATCTCCTTGTCCCTTTTGATCCGGGTGATAACATTGAAGACCTCATTTATAGTCGCCGGGGCCAGGCCTAAAGACGGTTCGTCCATGAGTAGCAACTGGGGATTGGCCAGCAAGGCCCGGGCAATACCCAGCATCTTCCGCTCCCCACCGCTCAAGGTCCCCGCCTTTTGTTTTAACCTCTGGGGGAGCCAGGGAAATGCCTGGTATACCTCGGCTAACCTGGCCAGGATATTCCCTGGATCCTGTTCGTAATACCCCCCCATTAAAAGGTTATTTTCCACCGTTAATTTGGGAAACAAACCCTCCCGCTCGGGCACAATGGCAATACCCTGGGCAATAATGTTATGGGGAGGTAGGGAATCAATCCGCTGCTTATTAAAGTATATTTCCCCCGCCGTGGGTTTAACCATCCCCAGGATAGTCTTTAATAGCGTAGTCTTGCCCGCCCCGTTGGCCCCCAGGATACATACCGTTTCTCCCCTGGCTACCTGGATGTTAACCTGCATTAAAATAGGTATTTGCCCGTACCGGGTGCTAACATTTTTCAGCTCGAGCATAACTCAGCCCCCCAGATATGCCGTACGTACCAGTTCATTACGCGCCACTTCACTAAAAGTTCCTTCGGCGATCTTCTGCCCCGCATTAAGGCAAACCACCCTCTCGGTTATCCGGGATATTACCGTCATATCATGCTCAATGATAATAATACTGATCTGGGAACTACGCCTTCTAATCTTCGCTATATCGTTAATCATCTGGTTGGTTTCTTCGGAATTCAGGCCCGCCGTCGGCTCATCAAGTAAGACCAGCCGGGGATCACCGACCACAGCCCGCGCGATCTCAATGCGCCGACGATCAATTAAAGGGATGGTCATTACCGGCTCATAGGCCCTGGTTATAAGCGCGGGGTTAAAATGGGCGAGGATGGCCAGGCTCTTTTCGATACCCAGTTTAATCTCCCGGGAGCTGGAGGAGCTCATAAAAATAGCCTGCCACCAGGTTGTTTGCTGTTGACAGTAAAGGCCCAGCAACATGTTGTCGAGGATGCTTAAGTTTAAGCATAGCCTGTTGGTTTGAAAAGTGCGGGCAATACCCTTGGCGCGGATCATATGGGGCGGCAGGCTGGTAATGTCTTCCCCGTTGAAGTAAACCCTTCCCCGGGTAGGCTTATAGATCCCGCTAATAATATTTAAGAACGTAGTCTTGCCGGATCCGTTGGGCCCGATGAGACCTACTATTTCATCGCCGATTTGAAAATCCAGGTTATCAACGGCCCTGAGTCCCCCAAAGTCTATCGACACCCTTTCGGTCCTTAAGACGCCCATCATCGACTGCCCCCTGTTACTACCGCCGAATGGGAACTATACTCCGACCTGTCCTTTTGTTGATAGACCCGGATACGTTTGGGTAGTAAACCTTTCGGCCGGATAATGAGGATAATGATTAACACAATACCATACATGAGCAGCCGGTAACCAGAGAAATCACGCAGTTTCTCATCAATCATCGTCAATAAAACAGCCCCCAGGACTACGCCGGGAACATTATCCGTGCCCCCCAGGATGACCATGCAAATAAAAATCAGGGATTGGCTGAAATCAAAGTTTTCGACCCCAATAAAGCTGGTATAGTGGCCGTATATGGCACCGGCAATACCAGCATAGGCAGCCCCCAGGCAAAAGGCCAGCAATTGGGTGTTGGTGAGATTGATACCCTGGCAGGCCGCCACTATGGGATCCTGTTCAATAGCGTTCCAGGCCAGGCCGACACGGGAGTTATAGAGACGATTGGCGGCCAAAGCAAAAAGGGCCAGGAGGATGTACACTAAATAAAGGAAATTAACCTGATAGGGTAATTGGATACCCCCTAAGGCCACCGGCGTGCGAAAGGAAAAACCACCTATTTGATATGAGGGGATCCCAGGGATGCCGTTGGGCCCGCCAATCCAGGGTGAATTGACAATCATAAGGGTAAATATAATCTGTAAGGCAATAGTTACCAGGGACAGGTAATAGCCTCTGGCCTTTAAGGCGGGAAAGCCCACCACCACCCCCAGGACAATAGCCATGAGCAAGCCACACAGGGTCCCCAGCCAGGGAGAAAGGCCCATTTTTACGGACAAAAAAGCCGAGGTATAAGCCCCCATACCATAAAAGGCCGCCGGGGCAAAATTAATCTGCCCTATACCGCCAATCTGAAAATTTAAGCCCAGGGCAACAATACTAAAAATGCCGGCCATGATCGCGATATGCAGCAGGTAATTGTTCCCCTGGACCAGAAACGGTAACAGTAAGATAAACAGGGCAATAATCCCCAGGTTAAGGGCTTTATTGTCACCTATCAATCGATAGACCTTATCAATTACATTCTTCCTTTCACCTACAGACAGGATTACAATGGCCAGGGCTATAACGATTAAAGCTACCAGCAACGCGGAACTCAGGCAAACATAAAGGGCCATACAGATACCCAGGGTACTTAATCCTGCCAGGCTATAACGATATATTTTATTGCCCACTGCTCAGAGCCTCCCTGCCATAATACCCTAAACTTTTTCCACTGTCTTTTCACCCAGAATACCCTCGGGCTTAAAGAGGATAAACAACACTACTATCAGGAACGCGGCTACACTGCTGTAAGCCGTACCGCCGGGAATAAAGGCCGTTACAAAGACCTCAACAAAAGCAATCAATAGCCCCCCTACTATGGCCCCGTAAATACTCCCCAGACCCCCAACCACAGCGACGCAAAAACCCTTCAACCCATACATGGCCCCCATATCAAAACGCAGGGAATTAAAATAAGAAGCGGTCAAAAACCCTCCGATACCCAATAAAAAGCCGCCAATGAGAAAGGTAATAACGATGATCCGGTGCCAGTTAATACCTACCATAATGGCTGCTTCCTTGTTTTGCGATATGGCTTGAATGGAGAGGCCGGTCTTGGTCCTGTTGACAAACCAGTAGAGCAGCATAACCATAATAAATGTTATAGCAATGATAATAATATTCCGCCAGGAGAGCAGCACATTGTCACCAATTAAACCAGCCGGCAGGAGCTGCGGGAAGGCATGGGGGTTGCGGCCTTCGGGATAAAACAGGCCGATCAATTCCCGGATGACAATGCCCGCCGCAATCGTACTCAACAAAGAGGCGTTAATATTCTTGCCTTCAAAGGGTACAATGACCGCCCGGTACATCAAGGTGACCAGGCCGGCTGTAAAACAAGCACCTATAAAGACGACAATGATACCGCTGATAGGCGCGGGCAGGATACCGCTCAGGCTGGCATAAACCCCCATTACAGTGCTCAGGGCCATAATAGCAAAGGCCCCGGCGATAGCCACGTCGCCCAGGCAAAAAACGACAATATCCATGGCCCCGAAAAAGAGGGAAAAACCGATCCCCACCAGGGTATAGGTGCAAGCCAGCATTACCGCGTTAAGGATCTGTGAGATTATAAGCTCCATAACAGTTGACCCCCAAATAGATGTGGGATGTGGGAGGTGAGATGTGGGAGACCTGTCGAAACTGGCTACGCCAGTTCTGATTAAAGCCTGCCCACCTCTATTTTCTCCCGTTCAGCTTACGGCGAAGTGCCGCTATGAATGGCCCCCTGCTGCTGGCGGTGGGGCGGGTTCCATGGGGGAACCTGCCCCACCACCTTCCAACAGCTCACCTCGCCTGAGTTCCAGCTCTTATTTCGCGCCGGGTAATTTCCTCTCCCCGGTTTTATACTTTGATTCATCCCAGTCGACAAATTTGCCATCCTGGATAACGTAGATAGTTGACAGGGAGTTGGTGGTTTGCCCGGTTTTATCAAAGGAAGTGGTCCCCAGCAAACCGGTATAAGCGATCTTCCCAATTTTATCGGCCAGGGCTTTGCGGTCCGTACCCGCCTCTTTTAAGGCCGTAATAATGATATTGGCCGCGTCGTAGGCATAAGCCCCGTAAGCCCCATAAGGCTCTTTATAACCCGCCTTCTGGTACTCCTCGATAAACTCCTTGCCGCCGGGCATCTTCTTGGGTTCTTTACCCGGCTGGGTTACCACTACCCCCTCGGCTGCCTGCCCGGCCACCTCGATGAATTTGGGGGATACGATCCCCGAAATACCGGCCATTAAAATATCCTTCATCCCCAGTTCATTCATCTGGCTCCTGATCAGGGCCGCCTCCATAATATTGCCGCCATAGTACAAACCGTCCACGTTTAATTTCTTGATCTTACTTAAGATGGGCCGGAAGTCTGTCGAACCGTCAGTAATCTCATCCAGGGAAACAATTTCCGCCCCGGAGCGCTTTTTTACCTCCGCCTGCCAGGCTTCCGTATTAGCTTTGCCATAAACGCTGGTACTGGAGATTAGGGCCCACTTCTTCCGCCCTAACTGGTCCATCACGAAGGCGGCCAGGGGGATATTCTCCTGTACCGAGGTGGGGCACACCCGGGTTATATAGGGAAAGTTCTCCTCTTTGGTCAAGCTGGGTCCAATAGCCCCCCAGATAACCATGGGGATGCCCGCGGCCTTAAAAATCGGTATGGTAGCCTCGGCACAGGCGGTGTTCCAGTGGCCACTGGCCGCCACCACGTCGGGTTCTGCTACTATCTTCTGGGCTACCGAGGCAGCCGTACCGGGGTTGGAAGCGTCATCGTAAGCCAGAAACTTGATCTCAAAGGGTAGCTTGCCGGATTTATTGGCCTGGTTCACTGCCAGTTCAAAGGTGTTACGCGGTCCTACCCCCTCCGTGGCATTGGGCCCGGTCAAGGGGCCAATAAAGGCGATTTTAACCACTTTTTTCTGGCTCCCGCCCTCCTGTTTGGGAGCTTCCTGGCTCTTGGTGCCACCGCCGCATCCGGCCAGTATCCCCAGGAGGAAAATCAGGGCACCTAAGCCGGCTGCGATTTTACCTATGGGCTTACCCTTGAACATATTTTTCCCGCCTCCTTTTGAGCGATTAGACCCAACCATCACGAAATTGGCAATTTAGTTCCCTTTCCTGGCTGACTACATCCACCACAACCCGCTGGAGTCTTTCACCTGTGCCGGAAAGCTTATCACCACCTTTAATTAATTCCCAGTTGACAGGTCATACCTAACCCCCGGGCTAAGGAATTAAGCTCGGCAACCACTGGTGCTGGCAGGTGAATTACCTGCCCTCGCAATGACTCTTTATATTTAGACCACTCTATTTCCCCCGGGAGAAAGATCTCCGCTACCCCTCTAGCCTTCGCTGAGTTTTTGATCTGGGCGCTAAGCAGGTCGACCCTGGCTAAAAAGCTTTCTAAGGGCAAAA
This sequence comes from Clostridia bacterium, assembly GCA_030445875.1. Lineage (GTDB taxonomy): Bacteria > Bacillota > DSM-521 > Neomoorellales > Neomoorellaceae > Neomoorella. The sequence goes on along the minus strand of JASUSX010000008.1, from coordinate 7,139 downwards.
ACAGGGCCGGGTTTAGCGCTACGAAGAGATGGCCGACGTTTTGTTTTAAGTGGAAGTCAGAGAAAAGGGTCATGACCTGCCGGCCAAAGCCGCCCCCGGTAAGAACGCCGCACAGGACATCAACCACTAAAGCCAGGCCATAGCCCTTAGGCCCCCCCACAGGCAGGAGAAAGCCCCCCGCCAGGGCCTCCTGGGGGTCGCTGGTAATGTTACCCTCCCTATCGGTAGCCCAGCCTGCGGGAATCCGCTCCCCCTTTTTCTGGGCGATGATTATTTTTCCTATGGCAGCCGCGCTGCACGCCATATCCAGGACAATAGGGTCTGAATTCTGCGCCGGTATACCCACAGCGATGGGGTTGTTGCCCACCACCGCTTCCGCCCCCCCGGGGGCAGGCATTAAGGGTTCGGTGTTGCTCAGGGCCACCCCGATCATATTCTCCTTCAGGGCCTGCAGGACATAATAGGCCGCCATACCAAAGTGGTTACTATTCCTTACCCCGGCGATACCGATCCCGCTGGCGGCAGCTTTTTGGAGGGCTTGTTGCATCCCGTAAGTCCCGCATACCTGGCCCATGCCATTGTCGCCGTCTATAAGGACATGGCAGGGCGATTCCCTGACGACCGTAAACCTGGGCGCGGGGTTAATGCTGCCGGCCTGCAATCTCTGGAGATAGATAGGCAGCCGCATCACTCCATGGGTATTTAAGCCCCGCAGGTCGGCTTGGATGAGAGAATCGGTAATAATAGAGGCATCCTCGCGGGCGAAGCCCACCCGGGCTAAAACCGCCAGGCAGAACTGCTGCAGTTCTCCGATGTTGATCGCTATGTCACTTTCTACCGTCACTATACTAGCCCCCTAGGCCTCCAGCAGGATGCGGGCATCAGCAATCAGGGCCTCTTGATCGGTTACCAGAATCGGGTTGAGATCTATTTCCCGCAGTTCGCGATTTTGGACCATTAAGTTGGCAACCTGGAGGAGAAGGTCAATTATGGCCGGCTCGTTTTTCCGGGATTGGCCCCGAATGCCTTTGATCAGGGGGTAGCCTTTGATATTCCTGACCATCTGCTCGGCTTCCCGGTAGCTCAGGGGGGCTATACCAAAGGTTACATCCTTAAACACCTCCACGAATATTCCCCCCAGGCCGAACATGATCACCGGGCCGAACTGCGGGTCGACTTTGGTGCCGATGATTACCTCCAGAGCATCCGCGATATGCCTGGTCACCAGCACCCCTTCTATAGGGCTACCAGGGGCACGGGCAGCAACGGTAGCCATAATCTCCCGGTACGCCCTTTCCACGTCGTCCGGGGTTTGCAGGTTTATTTGAACGCCGCCTACATCGCTTTTATGGACCAGGGCCCGCGCAACCACCTTGAGGACCACCGGATAATCTAATTCCCCCGCATACTTTACTGCCTCTACCGGCGATCGGGCCAGCCGGTAAGGGGGTACATTAATCCCCTTGTTCTGGAGGTAAGAGCGGGCCTCTGTTTCCAGGAGATGATATGTCGCCATCCCTTTATTTCACCTCTAAACCCCGTAAATATTCCTGCCTCTGGACCATATTAATCATGGCCCGCGCCGCCCTGTCCGGGGTAGCATAGGTGGGCAACCCGGCTGCCTCCAGCATCCGCCGGGCCTCCCGGACCCACTGGCCGGCCAGCAAACACGTAAGGACGGGCTTGTTATAACCACGTACAGCCTCAATGATAGCCCCGGCCAGGCTTTCCGGCTTTAAGTAGGTAGGCGGCACACTAAGTAAGATCACGCCATCAACGCCATCTTCTTCCAGAACGCACTGGAGGGCCCGGGCGTGGTGCTCCTCCATGGCTGCCGCCGTGATGTCAATGTAACCCTGGGGCTGGCAGACAATGGATATGGGGGGTACTACCCCATGCAGTCGCTGTTGCCCGGCGGGGGATATTTCCGCCAGGGTGACCAGGGGGCTGGTGCCCAGTTCATCCATGGCTATCGTCCCCGGCCCGCCGGCTTCGGTTAGAATACAGATCCTGTTCCCCCGGGGTAACGGCTGCATGGCCAAAGCCTTGGCCGTATCCACCATTTCCTCGAGATTCAGCATCCGCAGGACCCCGCATTTGCGAAAGGCGGCTTCGTAGACCTGGTTGCTCCCCGCCAGGGCGCCGGTATGGGAGTAGGCGGCTTTAACGCCCAGCTCGGTCCGGCCGACCTTAAGGACCAGGATGGTTTTACGGGGTGCAATCTGTCGGGCCAGCTCCATAAACTGCCGGCCCTTGTTAATGGCTTCGGTATACAGGAGTATGGTTTCGGTGCCAGGATCCGCGCCGTAATACTCCAGTACATCTATGACGTCCAGATCGCAGGTGTTGCCGGAGTGGGTCCATTTATTAAACCCCAGGGGAACGGGCTGGTCCTCCATAAAGAGCAGGATACTACCGCCCATGGCGCCGCTCTGGGAATAGATACTGATCCCACCCCTGGTCTGGGCCACGGTGGGTTCGATGGTCGTGTCCAGGCCGTTGGCGGTGTTGATTACACCGGTACAGTTGGGGCCTAAAATCCTGATCCCGGCCTGGCCGGCAAGCGCCAGGAATTCCTTTTCCATGGCTATCTTGGCCGGGTCTTTAGTCTCGCTAAAGCCGGCCGAAACTACTATAGCCGCTCGCACATCGCCCCTCCTGGCGGCTTCCCTGAAAATATCCACCACCTGGTCGGCCGGGGTGGTAATGATGATCAGGGATACCCGGCCTTCGATACTGCCCAGGCTGGGATAGCATTTATGACCTAAAACGTCTCCCACCGCAGGGTTAACAGGATAGACCGGCCCGTTATAGCTGCCTTGAGTGAGGTTTTTCACCACCTGATAACCAGCTTTACCCGGGTTGCGCGAAGCGCCGATAACGGCTATCCCTTCCGGGTAATAAAAGGCTGCCAACGCTTTGTTAGCCATCATTGATTCCCCCTGCTACCTGTCGCCTGTTCTAAGGCTAAAAGCATCTCCCAGTTACGGTCTACCTCGGCCTGGAATTTAGCGATCTCTCCCTGCCACCGGGGCGTAAAGAGATGGCGGAAGCGACCCTGGACCTGGAGATACTCGGTCACAGGCTTTTTCTCCCTGGGCTTCACATTGATGTTCAATACTCTCCCTTCCTCGACCTCATACAGGGGGAACACGCAGGTCTCGACCGCCAGGCGGGCCACCGCTACCCCCTGGCTCTCAGCCAAACCCCAGCCGTTCAGGCAGGGGCTCTGCAGGTGAATAAAGGTGGGTCCGTCGATAGCAATGGCTTTCTTGATCTTCCGCAGGTAGTCCAGGGGATAGGCCAGGGAAGCCGAAGCGGCATAGGGAATACCATGGGCCGCCATAATACGCACCATATCCTTTTTGCGCCGGAAGGGCCGCCCCTCGCCAGGGGAGATCTCGCTTACCGGGGTGGTGCTGGTACGCGCGCCAGGGGGCGTGGCCCCGGAACGCTGGGTGCCGGTATTCATGTAGCCCTCGTTGTCATAACAAATGTAAAGGAAACGGTGTCCCCTCTCTACGGCACCCGAAAGGGCCTGCAAGCCGATGTCCACCGTACCCCCATCGCCGCAATAGGCGAAGAGGTTAATACCCTCCCGCTCCCCGCGGGCCTTCAAAGCGGCATCGATTCCCGAAATTATGGACCCGGCGTTTTCGAACAGGGTGTGGACAAAGGGAAACCTCGTTGCCGCGTAATAGCCATAATTCACGCACATACAACCCGTCGAGGTTACCTGGATGGTGTTTTTACCCAGTACCTTGCTGGCCATGCGGGCCCCCAAAACCGCCGGGCAACCGGCACATCCACCCCGGCCCGGGGCCACGAATTCTTCTTCCGGCAAAGATTTTAAGCTAATTGCCATGCTTATCGCCCACCCCCCAAGCCCTTAACAAGGCCTCGTTTTCGTCCGGCCATTGCAATTCCTCCGCGCTGGTAATATAACCACTGCTGGCGACTGAAGCTAAGCGGTAGAAACACTTCTGGATCGTTGCCGGATTGACGTCCCTGCCCCCCAGGCCAGCTATAAAGTTGACGGCCGGTACCCGTTTACCCTGGCTATTATACATGCTGCGCGCTATATCCTGGTACAGAATGCCCCCGGCGCCGAAGCTTACATCCCGATCTAGCACCCCAATAGCCCCAGCTCCCTGGAGTACCGCCTGAATCTCCTGAACCGGTAACGGCCGGAAGCAGACCATGCGGACCATGCCTACCTTCTGGCCCCTGGCGCGCAGGTCATCGACAACCCCCCTGACGGTTCCCATCATAGAGCCCATCCCCACTAAAACTAATTCCGCGTCTTCCACCCGGTAGGCCTCCAGGTTTTGCCGCCGGCGGCCAAAAACCCGGGCAAAATGGTCATAAACCTCGTTTAATAAACCAAGAACCTTCCTGTTGCTCTCGTGTTTGTCGCGCTGGAATTCCTCGAAGTGTTCGGGAAAAGCCATAACGTTAAAAACTTTAGGTTCCGCCAGATCCAGGTGGGGATAATTAGCCCGGAAGGGTGGCAGGAAGGTATTAACCAGTTCGACCGCCGGAATATCTACCGGCTCATAGGTATGGGAAACAGAAAAACCGTCCAGGCAGACCATAAAGGGTAGGAGTACCTGGGCATCCTCAGCCACGCGATAGGCGATCAGGAGGTAGTCGAAGGCTTCCTGGGCATTCTCCACGTAAACCTGGATCCAGCCGGAATCCCTTTCCGGCAGCGAGTCCTGGTGGTCATTGAAGATGGTCACCGGCGAGGCCAGGGAACGGTTGGCCACCGCCATGACGATGGGTAAACGCAGACCCGAGGCATAGGGGAGGACCTCATGCATCAGGGCCAGGCCCTGGGAGCTGGTAGCGGTAAAAGCCCTGGCTCCGGCTAAAGAAGCCCCGACCACCGCCGACAGGGCGCTATGTTCGCTTTCGACCGGTATCATCTCCGCCCCCAGCAGGCCTGTCGCCACCTTACGGGCCAGGGCTTCGACTATACCGGTCTGGGGGGTTATGGGATAGGCGGCGATGACCTGCACCCCGGCTAACTGGGCGGCCTCGGCTACGGCCATGCTGCCGGAAATAAAGCACCGTGTCAATTTGAACCCTCCAATACCATCGTAATCGCTTGCCTGGGACATTCGGCGGCGCAGACCCCACAACCACGGCAAACGCTGTAATCTATGCTGTAGACCTGCCCGCGCCGGATAGCGCCGTCGGGGCAGTACAGCCAGCAGATACTGCACAGGTGACAGCTATCTTTATCCAGCACCGGCTTTTCGTTACGGCTAAAGGTGCCACCCTTTTCCCCGGACCACCCTGCGGGTAACCAGGCTGATAAGGGACGTTTTTTATTCCATGGATGCTCGGCCATTATAACCCCCCTCCCCCCGGCTCCAGGGCGGCAAAGCCCTTATTTATGGCTTTAACATTCAGCTCCCTGGCCCGCCCGGTAAATTCCTCCTCGATAACCTGGGCCAGGGCTGTTAAAGGAACGAGTTGCGTTAGCTTGATCAGGGCCCCCAGCAGGAGGGTATTAACAATCGGTTTCTGGAATAGCTCATACCCCAGGCTGGTGGCGTTAAGCCAGAAAACCTGCCCGGGTACCTTCAGTTCTTCCGGTTCGGCTCCATTGATCAGGACCTTGCTGCTATCTTTTAGCCCCTGCCACACCTCGCGGTCACGGACCAGGGTCCGGTTGGTGATTACCAGGACATCAGGTTCATAAATAAAGCAGCGCTGGTTGATGGGGTTATCCCCCACCCTGGTAAAGGCTTTGACGGCCGCCCCACGAATCTCGGTGCCAAAGTACGGGAAACTCTGCGCCCACTTCCCACACTTCACCGCCGCCTTACCCAGTAATTCCGAGGCCCTTACTACGCCCTCCCCGCCAAAACCATGGAAACGTATCTCTGTTTGCATAAGTCCTTCAGTCACCCCCGTAGATCGCGTTAGTAACCCCGGTTGCTATCGAAGACGTTCCGGAGTACCTCCCCCTGGAGGTAACGGGCAAAGTTCTCCCTGACCAGGCGGTAGGTATTAATTAGGTCATTATCCCCCGTCGCCGCGCAATGGGGTGAGAGAATGACATTGGATAAATCCCACAACTCACTGGTCGGGGGCAAAGGTTCCTCTTCAAAGACATCAATACCCGCCCCGGCAATCTGACCCGTTTTTAAGGCCTGCACCAGGGCGCTTTCCCGGATCAGCTTGCCGCGAGCGACATTGATTAAGAGCGCCGTGGGCTTCATTTGGGCCAGTTGCTCCGCATCGAGGATATACTCTGTGGCCGGCGTATGGGGTAAGGTTAAGACGACGATGTCGCTTTGTTGCAAAAAGGCTATGAGTTCGCCGGCACTATAAACCCTTGCCACTTTTTCATCCTTAACGTTAGGCAATAAGTCGTAGGCAATAATCTTGACATCAAAGGCCAGGAGCCTCTTCGCTATTTCTTTGCCAATATTACCATAGCCCGCTATGCCAACGGTTTTGCCCTCCAGGGAGCCCATCATCGCCCACAGCCTGTCCCGGTCCCATAGCCGGGCCTGCCTGGTCCTCTCCAGCTCCACAATGTTACGCTTAAAGGCGAGGATAAAGGCTATAGCGTGTTCTGCCACCGCTACATCCCAGATGCCGGTACCCTTGGTTAGAGTTGCTCCGGCCGGGTAGCCGTTAATTAAAAAGGCATCTACCCCTGCCGTAGTCGCTTGTATCCAGCGCAGGCTTTTACCAAGACTGACGACCAGCCGGGCGACTTCCGGGTTATAACGGGTCCCCAGGATGACCAGGATTTCCGCGCCGGGCAGTTCGCGGGCCAGCTCCTGCCAGGTCTGAGGAAAAACAAAATCCACAGCGGGAAAATCCTCTACCAGGTTCGCCAATATCCCCTCGCGCTGGTAAAAAGCCATGATAGCTTTCATTTTTCTTATTCCCTCTTCAGGCAATTAATTCGCTCAAGCTTCTTTGAATTAAAACCCCCAGCAACCCCCGCCGGTACTCCCGGGAACCCCGCAGTACCGAGTCCCGCGGCCGCGCCACTGCCGCCGCCACCCGGGCCGCCTCGTCGATGACTTCCGGGGTAGGCTTTTGGCCCTGTAAGACCTGCTCTACTTCCCTTAACCGCACCGGCTGCGGCCCTATGGGGCCGGCGGCTATGC
>JASUSX010000007.1 GCA_030445875.1 Clostridia bacterium | reverse complement strand
GTCGGCAACCTTCAGCAAGGAAAGGACAGCACCGATGAGGAAGGCGCCAAAGCCGATATCCAACTTGAAGAAAAGGGCGCCGATAATCAGGACGGCGATGCCGATAATGGTCGTAATCTGCTGCTGGGTAAAGGGTTCCACCTGCATGTTCATCAGGGTCTGGCGCTGGCCGGAATCCTTGACCCGCAGGAGTTTAAGGCCGCCGAAGAGGACGTAGGCGATAATGGCAACAGCCACATGGCCGATAAACATGTTCAGCCAGAGGACGCCGCTGACCCCTGTCAGGCCCATCTTCTGGGTTAAGCCGGCGGTAATGATCCCCGGCGGCGCTATGGGCGACATGGCCCCGGCCTGGGCGCCGTTACCGACCACCAGGGCCATAAGGAGCGGCGAGATGCCCACTTCCTCCGCCAGGAGCATGGCCGGCGCGGCCATCAGGGCGGAGATGGTGATCTGGCCGGGTCCCATGGCCGACAGGCCAAAGGCAACGAAGAAAAAGACGATGGGTAGCAGGGCGACATTACCGCGGACGGCTTTGACGGCGTATTTGGTGATCTTCTCCAGGGTGCCATTCACCTGGGCGATGGCAAAGAGGTAAGTCACCCCGGCCAGCATGATAAAGAGGCTGGTGGGATAGCCTTTGAGGATAGCATCGATTTTTTGCCCGCCGATATAATAGCCCACTAACAGGGATAAGCCCATGGCCAGGGTGCCGATATTCAGGGAGGTGGTAACACTGATGATGATGGCTATTATCAGGGCTATCAGGGATATTACCGGAACAAGGCCCTCCATTTATAACCCTCCTCGTAGCTGTATTCTGTACCCGCTTTCAAAATTAACCACGTTCTCGGGATGATATATTAAATTGGCTAAATTCCGGCGACCACCTCCTTTTCTTGGCTACCATTTGCTGCCGGGCAGCGATCAGATTCCGCAGGCCTGGGTAAAGCACGGCAGCCCGGACCGCTCCCTGCATTTAATCCCAGCGGTTCGCTTTTAAGCGTTCCCTGCAACTATAGCCCCCGCGGCTGCTGCCAGGCCTGCCGTCCGGGGGGAGGCCAGGTAAATCTCCGCCTCCGCCGAACCCATACGGCCGGGGGTATTGCGAACGGTAGCCGCCAGGGCCCGGTCGCCGGGAGCCAGCAGGCCGGCGTGCTGGCCCGGGCAGGGGCCACAGCCAGGAGGCAGGATAATGGCCCCCTGCTGCCGCAGGTCTTTCCCCAGGCCCCGGGCTTCCATCTCCTCCAGCACAGCCCGGGAGGCCGGTACTACCAGCAGGGTTACATCCCTATGGACCGGCCTCCCGGCCAGCCCTTCCGCCAGGGCTTCCATGTCCTCCAGGCGACCGCTGCCGCAGCCCCCGACCAGGACCTGGGTCAGGGGCAGGCCTGCCACTGCAAATAAAGGATGGACGTTGGCCGGTGCCGGCGGGCAGGCCACCAGGGGTTCCAGGGTAGTAGCGTCAAGGCTTAAATCAGCCCCAGCTTCTTGCCCCGGCGACACAATCAGGCCGGTGACGCCGCCCATCTCGCCTATGAAGTTGCAGACGCCCATGCGGCCGGCCGGCGAAAGCTGCCAGACGCCTTCACCCTGGAGCAAAAGGGCTTTGCCCTGCAGGAGGCCATTGCCCAGCCGGCGCAAGAGTTCCAGGCCCAGGTCCCGGGGCGTCACCCCGGCTGGCAAACGTCCCTGGATCGCTACAGTTACCGTTTCCGGCACCTTTAAGGAGAGCCGCCCGGTAAGGAGCACCGGTACCAGGTCGGCGGGGGTTAAGGAGAAGGCGATAGCCCCGAAGGCCCCGGCCGTAGCCACATGGCCGTCAGCACCGGCGATGACCATCCCGGCCCGGGGGGCAAACCTTTCCGCCACCACCTGGTGCAGTACCCCATCGCCCCGGGCGAAGAGGTGGATACCCTGCCGCCGGGCGAAGGCCTGCATTTCCCGGTGGAGCTGCCGGCTGGCCACCGTGGGCGCTGGCAGGGCGTGGTCCAAGGTAAAAACAACCCGTTCGGGAAAGGCTACCTTCCCGCCGTCCGGCCAGGCAGCCAGAACCTTGCCAGCGCTACCGTCATGGCCCAGGATGAGGTCAACGTTGATGGTTATCTCTTCCCCCGGCACCACCTGCTCCTTACCGGCCGCCAGGGCCAGGGATTGCATCAGAAAATTCATAGGAACTCCTCCAGGGCCTTAAGAACAGCCTCCTGCCTATCCCCGGCTGTGTCCACCGCCACAAAGCTGAACCTCTTGCCCTTTTCCCCCAGGGCTTCCGGCCCGATGCCGGCGGCCAGCACCGCGCCACCTACCTTTAATCCTCTGGTAACATCCGTCACGGCCAGCAGGCTGTTGTCCAGCACCACCACCACGTCGGGCTGGCTGGCATTGGCCGCACGGACGCGGATAAAACCGCCGTCCACCCGGACGGTAGTCTGCAGCGGGGCTCCGGGCCGGTAGGCACCGAAGCTGTCAAAGACCTGCACGTATTTCCCCGCCGCCAGGGCAGCCTGCGCTACTTTTCCCGCCAGGGCGGCCACAGGCTGGCCATAGCGGCCGTGGAAGCGAATCTCAATCATGATGGCACCTCCTGCCAGCGGCGGTCGACTGCGGCCTGCAATGCCGCGATGGTTGCTTCATCCATGGTCTGGAAACGCCCCTGCAGCCGCAGGTACTCCCGCACCGGCAGCCGCCGCTCCGGGATAACAGTCACCCGGCGCCGGCCGTCGACCTCTTCGTAAAGCTGCCACAGGCCGCACTCCACGGCTATCCGGGCGAGCTGTACCGTCTGGTCCTCCTTGATGCCCCACCCCTTGAAACAGGGGGCCAGGATGTGGATGTAGCGGAAGCCCTCTATCTCCCTGGCCCGCTGGAATTTCTGAATCAGGTCCAGGGGGTAGGCGACGGAAGCAGTGGCCAGGTAGGCCGGGCGATGGGCGGCCATGATGGCCAGCATATCCTTGCGGGGGGTCGGTTTCCCGGCCGGCGTGTCCGGCGTGGCCGCCAGGTACGGAGTGGCGCTGCCGGCTTGACCGCCGGTATTCATGTAGGTCTCATTGTCGTAACAAACATGGATGATATTCTCCTGGCGTTCGGCCGCACCCGTCAGGGACTGAAAGCCGATGTCCGCCGTGCCGGCGTCCCCGGCCCAGGAAACCACGTTGACGTCCTCTATCCCCTGGATGTCCAGGGCGGCGCGGATGCCGGAAGCGACAGCCGGGGCACATTCAAACAGGGAATGGTAAAAAGGTATTTCCCAGGCGGTGGTCAAACCCGAACCGCCGATGGTAGCCATACAGGAAGCGGGTATGGTAATGATGGTGCGGGGGCCAAGGGCCTTCATGGCCTGGCGTGCTGCCAGGGCGGCCCCGCAACCCCGGCAGCCCCCGTGGCCGCCGGTGAAAAGCTCGGTGTCCGGTACTGCGGCTAAGGAGTTAATAAGTTCCATATCTTCTCACCTCCGCCCTACAGGCCGTACCATTGATAGGCTGCTGGAGTTAAGCCGGCCACCATATTTTCCCGGACCTGCCGGTAAATCTGGGCCAGGTCGGCCACGCCTGCGTCGCGGCCCCCCAGGCCCAGGATGTAACTGAATACGGGGACGCTTGCGTGTCCGTACAGGCTGGCCCGTAGCTCCCGCCCCAGGGCGCCGCCCACCCCGTAGACGATGTTTTTGTCCAGGGCCACTATGGCCCTGGCGGCCGGCAAACCCTGCCGCACCGCCACTGCCGGGAAGGGCCGGAAGAGGCGGATTTTGAGCAAACCGGCCTTTTCCCCTTCTTCCCTTAACGCGTCCACGGCAATCCGCGCCGTGCTCACCAGGGAGCCCATGGCTACCAGCACCACCTCGGCATCCTCCAGGCGGTAGCCTGCCACCGGGCCACCCCAATCGCGGCCGGTCAGCCGGGCATAGGCCGCGCTCACTTCCTCCAGGACGGCGGCAGCCTGCTGCAGGGCGGCGTCCTGGTGGTACTTAAAGTCCATATACAGCTCCGGGCCGGCCACCGTGTTGACAGCCATGGGGTTCGCCACATCCAGGGCCGGCCGCCGCATCAGGGGGAGGAAGCCGTCGATCTCTTCCTGTTGCGGCAGGTCCACCGTCTCCCTGGTGTGGGACTGGATATAACCCTCATAATTGACCATCACCGGCAGGCGCACCCCCTCGTCTTCCCCCAGGCGAAAGGCCTGCAAAAGGCTGTCCAGGACCTCCTGGTTGTTCTCGCAGAAAAGCTGGATCCATCCGGCCGCCTCCTGGGCCACCGCGTCGCCTTGTTCCGGGAAGCGGCTGTGGGGTGCGGCCAGGGCGCGGTTGACGACGGCCATGACCACCGGCTGGCGCAGGCCGGAGGTGTGGTAGAGGACCTCGCTCATATAGGCCAGACCCTGGGAATTGGTAATCAGGAAAGGGCGCGCCCCGGCCAGGGACGCCCCCAGGGCGGCCGCCATGGCGCTGTGGTCGGATTCTACCCGGATAAATCTAGCCTTCAGGCTCCCCTCAGCTATAAATTGGGTTATCTTTTCCATGGCCGGCGCCGCCGGGGTGATGGGGTAGGAGGCCAGGACCTCCACCCGGGCCAGGCGGGCGGCATGGGCGGCAGCCTCGTTACCGTTCAACAACTGGCGCAAAATCCTTCACTCCTCTCCTACCAATCCTCGGTCGCCGGCGTACTCCGGCACCATGGTAATCGCCCGGGCGGGACACTCGCGGGCGCAGATGCCGCACCCTTTACAAAACCGCAGCTCTAGCCTGACCTCCCCCCCGGCTATCGCCAGGGCCGCGTCCGGGCAATAAAGCAGGCACTCGCGGCAGAGGTTGCACTTTTCTTTATCGATGGCCGGCCGCTGTTCGCGGATGCGCTCCATGGCCGCCGCCGCGGCCATGCTCCCTGGCCGGGCCCCTGGTACCAGCGGTAAATCCTTTGCTGCCATAATTCTTCCTCCTGCTTCAGGATGCATGGGTTGATTGAGGCTAAGAAACTGGCTGAAAAGCTCGGCCTGTAAAAAACCCGAACTAAAAACCTGAACTATGAATCATTTAATGCAAGTTTCGTGCCAGCAGTTTAACGCCCTGTTAAGGTGGGGTTAAAAACCGACCCTATAACAGGGTTCAGGGGAAAAATAAAAGCCCCTGGCCAGAGAACCGAGGGGGCTTAATGTTTCATCTATGCTACTTTCGACACCGAGCGTAACGTTTTACTGTGTTCAATTATAAAAAAATGGCTATCCGCCCTGCTGCCAGGCAGGTTACCGTCGCCCGCTTCCACCAGTGCCTGTGCCTTTTTTGTTCAAATAACCCCGGGAAACAAGTTTTAGGCCCCCGCCACCCCCCTGGCAGGAAAAAGATCCTTAACGGCGAATTGTTACATCAAGGGTCTTTATGTTGCATTTTTGGAATGGAGGTCAGGCCCATGGTTGAAATCGCCTTTATCGCCCCCTACGAGGAGCTGGCCCATATCGCCCGCCAGGTTAGCCAGGAGCTGGAAATGGAACTCGACATCCACGTCGCCCGGATGGAGGAAGGGGTCAACCTGGCCCGCAACCTGGCCCGCGATGGCTGCCAGGTAATCGTCAGCCGCGGCGTGACGGCCTGGCTTATCCAGCAGGCCATCGATCTGCCGGTGGTCGACGTGCCCATCGGTGGCTACGATATCCTGCGCGCCTATTACCAGGCCAAACAGTTCGGCGGCCCCATCGGCATCGCCGACGTCCCCGATGTCATCCAGGGCCTGGAGAGCCTGGAGACCATCCTGGGAGACACCTTCCTGAAATACACCCTGAAGAACCAGGAGGATGACATCCGGCGCGGCATCCTGGCCCTGAAGGAGGCCGGGGCCGAGGTCGTCATTGGCAAAATCGCCATGGCCCGCGAGGCCCGCCACTACGGCCTGAACAGCGTTATTATCACCTCGGGCAAGGAGACCGTCTACCAGGCCCTCAAGGAAGCCCAGCGGGTGCTACAGGTCCGTCACCAGGAGAAACGCAGGGCCGAGCAGCTAAAGGCCATCCTGGACTTTGCCTACGACGGCATCATTGCCCTGGACGAGGAAGGCCGGATCACCGTCTTTAACCCGGTGGCCGAGAAATACTCCGGCTGGCGCGCCGCGGATGCTATCGGCCGGCCGGTGACAGAGGTGATCCCCGCCGCCCAGTGCCATATTCTATTGCAAACAGGTAAGCCCGAGCTTGGTGAACTGCTGGATATAGGCAACACCCGGGTAGTAGCCAATCGGGTGCCTATTATCGTCGACGGCCGGCCCGTTGGGGTGGTGACTACCTTCCAGAATATCGCCAGCCTACAACACCTGGAACACAAAGTCCGGCGCAGCCTGGCCGGCCGCGGCCTCGTGGCCCGGTATACCTTTGCCGATATCCTGGGGGAAAGCCCCCCTTTACAGGAAGCGGTACGCCTGGCGCGGGAGTACGCCACCGTCCAGTCAACGGTACTCATCCACGGTGAAACAGGCTCGGGTAAGGAGATGTTCGCCCACGCCATCCACCTGGCCGGACCCCGGCGGAACAGGCCCTTCGTAGCCGTTAACTGCGCCGCCCTGCCGGAGAACCTCCTGGAGAGCGAGCTCTTTGGCTATGCCGAAGGGGCTTTTACCGGTGCCCGTAAAGGGGGCAAACCCGGCCTCTTTGAACTCGCCCATGAAGGGACGATCTTCCTGGATGAAATCGGAGAGATGTCGCCCCGCCTCCAGGCCCGGGTATTGCGGGTCCTGGAAGAAGGGGAGATCATGCGCCTGGGGGACGACCGCCTCATCCCTGTGAACGTCCGCGTCATCGCCGCCACCCACCGGAATCTCGCGCAAATGGTCAGGGAGCAGGCCTTCCGGGAAGACCTCTACTACCGCATTAACGTCCTCAACCTGGAAGTGCCACCCCTGCGGGAACGGGGGGCCGACGTCCTCCTCCTGGCCGAGCACTTCCTCCAGGAGTTCTGCCGCCAGTTGCAGCGGCCGGAAGCCAGGTTTACAGCAGCGGCCCAGGGAGTACTCCTGCAGTATGGCTGGCCGGGAAATATCCGCGAGTTGCGCAACTGTATGGAACGCCTTTCCTTACGCTGCCACACCCCGACGATCAGCGCCGCCGAAGTGGCCCTGGTCCTGGGGCTGACAGCATCATCGGCCGGCAGGGCACCTGGTAACGGCGGCAGGGAAAATGACCCGCGGGGTGTAAATTATCCCGGCGCCGGAGGGGCAACGAGCGTTGGCGATGGGAAAGGCGGGGAAACCGGGGAAAACCCGGTAACCCTCACCGGCCAGGTGAGCACCCTGGAGCGGGGACTCATCAAACGCCTCCTGGCGGAAGTGGGGGGTAACAAAGCCGAGGCCGCCCGCCGTTTAGGGATCAGCCGCACCACCCTGTGGCGCAAGTTGAAGGTGGAGGAATAAAGGCGCCTAAGTATTGACCGCGTCCGGTTAAATAGTCTAAAATATTTATAGGAGATGGGGGTAGTTATTAAGGGGAAATAAGGGGGTGCCAAAATGACTTTGGCGATAGAAAAACTCGCTGATGAATTTATAACTTTAACTACGCAGGAGAAAATCGACTTCCTGAAGAAAGTAATAGCTGGCCCACCCGGGGAGTGGATAGATCTGGACGGTAAACTTTATTTTATTCCCGAAGGTTCCCCGGCAACCGAAGAGGAAGAGGAGACATTCAAAAAGTCGCGACTGGAAATAGAAACCGGACAGGGAGTAGCGCTTAGTGAATTCAGGAAAAGGCTCGAGATTTAGGATCATCCTTGCCAAACAGCCTGCTCGGTATATTGAAAGACTAAACCGGAAATGGCAGGTAAGAATGCTTGCCATCCTGGAAGATATGACTGTTAACCCTTTCACCGGTGACATTGAAACCATTAAGGGTAAACCCGGATATTACCGGCGCAGGATTGGGGGTTACCGGCTTAAATTCATAGTCAATAACGAGAGGCGGGAAGTCCATATACTTGAGTTTGGACCCAGAGGCGACTTTGGCTACTAAAAAAGGGGGATCACCCGGTTGATGATCTCCCTTTTTTTATTTGGACGTCTCCAGCGCGCTGATATTAATCAGCCCGCCGGTTCCAGACGTACCGCCGCCACCTTATACTCCGCCGTCTTGGCTACGGGGTCAAAGGCGGCGTTAGTGAGGATGTTCACCGGGGATTCCTTGTAGTGATAGGTCATAAACATGATCCCCGGCGGCACCCTGTCCGTCACCTGCACCCTGGTCACCAGGCGGCCGCGGCGGGAGACTACTGTTACCTTATCCCCCGTCTTAACCCCCAGTTCCGCTGCCTGGGCCGGGTTAATCTCCGCGTATTCCTCCGGCCGGTAGCTCTCCAGGGCGGCCGAGCGGCGGGTGGTGACGCCGTAGTGGTAGAGCATCCGGCCGGTGGTCAACAGGATGGGGTATTCCTCATCCGTCACCTCCGCCGGCGGCTGGTACTCGATGCCCTGGAGCAGGCCTTTACCCCGCGGGAACTTGCCGGCATGGAGGAACTTCGTCCCCGGGTGATCCGGCGCCGGGCAGGGCCACTGCAGGCCGTCGCCCGCGAGGCGCTCGTAGCTCATACCGGCGTAGCTGGGTGTGAGGCCGGCCATCTCGGCAAAAATTTGCTCCGGGGAATTATACTCCATGGGGTAGCCCATCCGGGTCGCCAGGTCGCCGATAATCTGCCAGTCAGGCCGGGACTCGCCCCGGGGACTGATGGCCTGCCGTACCCGCTGCACCCGGCGCTCGGTGCTGGTAAAGGTGCCGTCCTTCTCCAGGAAACTGGCGCCCGGCAGGACGACGTCGGCGAACTTCGCCGTCTCGGAGATGAAGAGGTCCTGCACCACCAGGAAGTCCAGGTTGGCCAGGGCTTTACGCACATGGGTGATGTCCGGGTCCGTCAGGGCCGGGTCCTCGCCCATGATGTACATGGCGCGGATATAGCCCTCGGCCGCCAGGTCGATCATCTCCGGGATCCTGAGGCCCGACGTGCCGTCCAGCCGGCAGTTCCAGGCGGCGGCGAAGCGCTCCCGCACCTCCGGGTTGGCCACCTTCTGGTAGCCGGGGAAGACGTCGGGCAGGGCGCCCATGTCACAGGCCCCCTGGACGTTGTTCTGGCCGCGCAAGGGGTTAACGCCGCTGAACTCTTTACCCACATGGCCGGTGATCATGGCGAGATTCGCCAGGTTCATGACGTTGTTGGTGCCGCTGGTGTGCTCGGTGATGCCCAGGGTATAGAAAATCCCCGCCCTGTCCGTCGTGGCATACAACCGTGCTGCAGCCCGGATATCCTCCGCCGGCACGCCGGTAATCCCCGCTACCCGCTCCGGCGGGTAGTTCTGCACCACGGACCAGAGGTTATCGTAACCCTCCGTTCGCTCGGCGATAAACTCCTTATCCACCAAGCCTTCAGTGATGATGACGTACATCAGGGCGTTGATCAGGGCCACGTTGGTCCCCGGCCTGATGGGTAACCACAGGCAGGCATAATCCACCAGCTCGATGCGGCGCGGGTCGACGACGATGAGCTTCGCCCCCCGCCGGGCGGCCTGCTTCATCTTCTGGCCGATGACCGGGTGGGCCTCGGTGGTGTTGGAGCCGATAATGAGCAACACGTCGTTATGCTCAATCTCGGCTATGGAATTGGTCATGGCGCCGCTACCAAATGCAATGGCCAGACCGGCCACGGTAGGGGCGTGTCAGGTCCGGGCGCAGTGGTCGACGTTGTTGCTGCCGATCACCGCGCGCATGAATTTCTGCATGAGGTAGTTCTCTTCGTTGGTGCAGCGGGCCGAGCTCAGGGCGGCGATGGCCCGGCTGCCGTACTGTTCCTTGATCTCAGTTAGCCGCCGGGCGGTGTAATCCAGGGCCTCGTCCCAGGTAGCCTCCCGGAAGCGGCCTTCTCCCCGCGCGCCTGTGCGGATGAGGGGCCGGGCGACCCGCTCGGGGCTGTCGGCAAAGTCGGCGCCGAAGCGGCCCTTGACACAGAGCCAGCCGTTGTTCACCAAGGGGTTGTCGTAGCCGCGCACGCGTACCACCCGGTCATCCTTGACACTGACCTCCAGGTTGCAGCCCACGCCGCAGAAGGTGCAGGTGGTCCTTACTTTAGTGAGCTCCCACTGGCGGCCCTGCCACAGGCTGGCCTTTTCCACCAGGGCCCCCACCGGGCAGACCTGGACGCAGTTGCCGCAGAAGACACAGGCCTCCGATTCCTTTAAGCTCAGGTCCATGGCCGGGGTGACCCGGGTGTTAAAGCCACGGTGGGCGAAGTCAATAGCGTTGTTGACCTGGACCTCGTCGCAGACGCGGATGCACTTGCCACACAGGACGCACTTGTTCAGGTCCCGCACGATAAAAGGGTTGTCCGCCTCAACAGGATAGGCGTGTTTTTCCCCCTGGAACTGGTCCCCCCGCACGCCGTAGTAGTAGGCGTAGTCCTGCAGGCTGCAGGCGCCGTTCTTACTGCAGGTGAGGCAGTCCTGGGGATGGTTGGCCAGGAGCAATTCCAGCAGCATCCGGCGAGCTTCCAGGACCGCCGGCGACGCCGTCTGCACCACCATGCCTTCGGTGGCGGTGGTAACGCAGGAAGCCGGCAGACCGCGCATACCTTCAATCTCCACCACGCACAGCCGGCAACCGCCCCAGGGCGAAAGCTTCGGGTCGTGGCAAAGGGTGGGGATAAAGATGCCCTTCTCCCGGGCGGCCTGCAGTACCGTGGTGCCGGCCGGTACTGTAATTTTCTTGCCGTCTATAGTCAGGGTTACGTCAGCCATGTATTTCCCCCCTAAATAGATGTGGGAAGTGGGAGGTGGGAAGTCGGAGCCCTGGAGAAACTGGCTCCGCCAGTTTCAGATTAAAGTCTCCCCCTCCGTCTCTTTTTCTCCCGTTTGATTTGAGCTTATAAACCACTGCGGGTGTCCCCCGCCCGCATTTTACCCGCCGGAGATAGCCACGAACCCATATTACGGCAGACATCGATGGCCTCTTTCGCACCTGCTTACAACCTCGAGATGGCTCCGAACTTGCATTTCTCCATACAGCTGCCGCACTTGATGCACAGGGCCGGGTCAATGCGGTGGGGCTGCTTCTTCTCCCCGCTGATGGCCCCGGCCGGGCAGGCGCGGGTACAGGCGCCGCAGCCGGTGCACTTTTCCGGGTCAATGGTGTAGACCAGTAAGGCCTGGCAGACATGGGCCGGGCAGCGCTTGTCTTTAATGTGGGCCTCGTACTCGTGGCGGAAGTTCTGCAGGGTGGAGAGGATGGGGTTGGGGCAGGTCTGGCCCAATCCGCAAAGGGCCGTATTCTTGACCACCCGCGCCAGGCCTTCCAGGGTGTCCAGGTCCTCCATGCGGCCCTCGCCCGCGCAGATACGGGTGAGGATCTCCAGCATCCGTTTGGTGCCCTCCCGGCAGGGGGTACACTTGCCGCAGGACTCCACCTGGGTGAAATTCAGGAAAAAGCGGGCCACGTCCACCATACAGGTGTTCTCGTCCATGACCACCATGCCGCCGGACCCCATAATGGCCCCGGCGCGGGTGAGGGAGTCATAGTCCACCGGCAAATCGAGTTTGTCGGCGGGCAGGCAGCCCCCCGACGGGCCGCCGATCTGGACGGCCTTGAACCGCCTGTCATCCTGGATGCCGCCGGCAATGTCAAAGATAATCTCCCGCAGGGTGATGCCCATGGGCACCTCGATGAGCCCGGTTTTCTTTACCTTGCCCGTCAGGCAGAAGACCTTGGTCCCCTTGCTCTTTTCCGTACCCATGGCGGCGAACCACCGGCCGCCGTTCTGGATAATATAGGGGACGTTGGCGTAGGTCTCCACGTTATTGATATTGGTCGGCTTGCCCCAGAGCCCCTGCTGGGCAGGAAAGGGCGGCCGCACCCGGGGCATACCCCGCCGGCCCTCGATGGAGGCGAGGAGGGCCGTTTCCTCGCCGCAGACGAAGGCACCGGCGCCGGCTTTGATATGCAGTTCAAAGTTAAAACCAGAACCGAGAATATTGGAACCCAGCAAACCCTTTGCCTCCGCTGCGGCAATGGCCATCTTCAGGCGCTTGATGGCCAGGGGGTACTCGGCGCGGCAGTAGATATAACCTTCGTCGGCACCAATGGCGTAAGCGGCGATGGTCATGCCTTCGATGACGGCAAAGGGGTCCCCCTCCAGGACGCTGCGGTCCATAAAGGCGCCGGGATCGCCCTCGTCGGCGTTGCAGACCACGTACTTTTTCTCCCCCGGCGCGCTGCGGGTAAAACCCCATTTCAGGCCGGTGGGAAAGCCGGCGCCGCCGCGACCGCGCAGGCCCGAAGTCTTGATCTCTTCCACCACCTGTTCCGGGGTCATCTGGCGCAAGCACTTTTCCAGGGCTGCATAACCACCGGTGGCGATATATTCCGCCAGGCTTTCCGGGTCAGTAAGGCCCAGGCGGGAGGTCACCACCCGCACCTGGCGCCCGTAGTAAGGGCTGGCCGGCATAACTGGTATGCCCTCATAGGGAGACGCGTTTCCGGGCAACTGGATGAGGGCCCATTCCCGCACCGGTACCCCCTGGACGACATGGCTGGCTACCAGCCGGCCTCCCCGTTCCGGGGTCATGTCGCCGTAAAAGACCCGCGGTTTCCCCGGCAGGGCCACTTCCACGATGGGTTCGGCGTAACACATGCCGATGCAGCTCGTCTGGCTGATGTCTACCTGCAAACCCAGCCGCTTTACCTCGGCCTCCAGGGCGGCCATGACCCTGGCGCCACCGGCTGCCTGGCCGCAGGTGCTCATGCCCACGGTAAGGGAGGGCCTGTCCGCAGGGCGATCCTGCTGTTGCAAAGTTTGCCGCCATTCCTTCAAATCCCGCAATTCGGTTTCACCTCTCGAACAAAGATTATGAGAGATTACCCTTTATTACCCCGCTGCTATAACAGCCTCTCCCCGGTACATTTCTAAAATCGCCGGTATCTTCTCCGGCGTCAGCCGCCCGTAGGTTTCCTCGTTGACCATCATCACCGGGGCCAGGCCGCAGGAACCCAGGCAGGCCACCGTTTCCAGGGTAAAGAGGCCGTCGGGGGTCGTCTCGTTCTTCCCTACCCCCAGGGCAGCGGAAATGGCTTCCAGTAGCCGGGCGCCACCCCGCACATGGCAGGCCGTACCCTGGCAGACGCGGATGATGTTGCGGCCCCGGGGCTTTAAGTGAAACTGGGTATAGAAAGTAGCTACCCCGTAGACCTTGCTGAAGGGTATCTTTAGCGCTGTAGCAATGGTTTGCATTACTTCCTGCGGCAAATAGCCATAAATCTCCTGGGCCTCCTGGAGCAGGGGGATCAGGGCTCCCCTCGCCCCGGCATAACGTTGCAGGGCCTCCGCCAGGGCTGCTTCCTTAATGTTCGCCCTATTGGTGCTGTCCTTATCTATCAACTCCGGCCAACCCTCCTGTCGACGATTTCTCCCCAATTTAGTGTAATTATAACATTAAATCCTGGTACCAGTCAGTAACTTTTTCATAATTAAAGTTTGCTACTTTACGTACACAATTTAGAACGGACCAAATCCAGAAACTCAATAATTACTTAAGGCACCACCTTTTCCTACCAGGTTAAATCTATTATAACCCTGGTCCGTACTAATTACCAACTCTTCCGTAATATCCGCGGCCCTATATCCCTCAGGTCACCGCAAGCAGTGAGGCGCATGGCGGTGGCCAAATCGTCGGCCAGGGCCTCCAGTTGCCCCTGTACGCCGGTAGCGCCCCCGCCAACGGCGGCAATGGCCAGGGGCCGGCCTACCAGGACCGCCCGGGCACCCAGGGCCAGCATCTTCAGGACGTCCACCCCGGAGCGCACACCGCCGTCGACCAGCACGATTATTTTGTCCCCCACCGCCGCGGCGATCTCCGGCAAGACCGCCGCCGTTCCCGGCATATGGTCCAGGGCGCGGCCGCCGTGGTTGGAGACCACAATGGCCGCCGCCCCGCCCTCCACGGCGGTGCGGGCGTCGGCTACGGTCATGATACCCTTCAGGATAAGGGGTAGAGGGGTCATAGCCGCCAGGCCGGCAACCTGCTCCGCCGTCTTGGGTTCCACCACCTGGCCGGCGCGGGTCATATTCACCAGACCGGCGGCGTCAACGTCGATAGCCACGGCCACGGCGCCGGCTTCTTCGGCGCGACGGATGAGGCCCACTATCTCCGCGTCTTCCCGTGGTTTAATAACCGGAATACCCCGCCCGCCGGCCGCCTTGATAGCGCTGAGGCCCGCCTCCATGAGTTCCGGTACCGGGCCATCCCCGGTCAAGGAGAGGCTCCCGGCCTCGGCCGCCCCCAGGACAAAGGCCCGGGCCAATTCTGCTTCCGTCAAGCGGCCCTGGAAATTTACCCTGGCCCCGGCCACGGCCGCCCCCAGGATGGGAAAGGCCAGCTTCTGGCCGAAGAGCTTTAAGCCCAGGTCCTGGTCCTTGCGGTCGTGGAGGACGCGCAAATTAACCTGCCAGGCTGCCAGGGCGGCAACATTGTTGCGGAAGGACGCGCCGGTGCCAATGCCGCCCATGCCCGGCACCCCGGTAGGGCAGCGCCGGCCGTCGCACACCGGGCAAACGTGACAGATGCCCTGCAGGAGCACCCTGGCCCGCTCGCGGATAGAGGTAAGAGTAGCCGGCATCAGTGGTTCCCCCTTTACGATCGGTTTTAAGCTTACCCAGCTACGGCCTACCGCCGGCAAAACGCATAGTGGTAAAGCCTGTCCACCCTTGTTCCATCAAACCCGGCGACAGCTACGGCCGGCCAAACCCCGACAGAACCGGCCGGCGCAGGCTTGGCGGCGCCAGTGCGGGCCACCCGGGGCCTGGTGGTTTGTCCCTGCAATATCGTCAATGCGCGTTCCAGTTGCTCCTGGCCTTCAGGCACCTCGATATCGGGCTTTAGCCCTTTACCATCAATAGCCTCCCCCGCAGGGGTAAGGTAATGGGCGGTCGTAATCTTTAGCGCCCCACCGTTGCTTAAGGAAAAAACAGTCTGCACCGCGCCCTTGCCAAAGGTCTGCGTCCCCAGGAGCAGGGCGGCCTTGTCGGCCTGCAGGGCGCCGGCCAGGATCTCCGCCGCGCTGGCCGTGCCCCGGTCCACCAGGACGATGAGGGGCAGGTCCTGGCCTGGCCCGCGGGAGCGCAGGAGGGTAACCCTTTTGTCCCGGCCCACCACCTGCACTACGGGTTTATCCCGCAGCAGGAAGAGGGAAGCCACCTCTAAAGCGGCGTCCAGGTAGCCGCCCGGGTTACCCCGCAGGTCCAAGACCAGGCCGCGGGCGCCCTGGCGTTGTAATTCTGTCAGGGCTTGTTCCACCTCCGCCGGTGCCCAGTAGGGGAAAGCCCGGAGGTATAGATAACCTAACCGGCCCGGCAACAGGCGGCTGCTCACAACCGGCGGGCGGATCAGCTCCCGGCGCAGGGAATAACTCTTGTGGTTATCACTGCCAGGCAGGGTCACCGTCAGCCCCAGGTTGGTCCCGGGTTTACCCTCCAGCATTTGCCCTATCTCTTCCAGAGGACGGCCCTCTACAGCCCGGCCGTCAACCTCCACCAGCACCGCCCCGGACTTAAGCCCCTGCCGGGCCGCCGGCGAGCCGGGGATAATACTGGTAATAACCGCCCTGCCGTCAATGTCCTGTAAAACAATGCCTACACCAACGTATTCATCATCCAGGGAAGCGGCGAAAGCGGGCATATCATCCGGCGCTATGTATTCGCTGTAAGGGTCGCCCAGGGACTCTACCAGGCCCCGCGCCGCCCCTTCTTCCCAAAGCCCCGGCTCCACAGCGCCGGTATAATTCTGCTCGACCAGGGAACGCACCTCATCCAGGAGGGGCCATTCCCGGGCGGCTGCCAACCTGCTTTTTTCCCAGGACACAACCCCCGGGTTGGAATCCAGGCCGGTATGGCCATCCCATCCCGGTGCGGCCGCCGCGGTCGCCCATGCCGTAGCCGTGTTAACCAGGCAAAAAATAAAAAATGCCGCCAGCCAGCAGACCCCGGGCCAAGTCTTTCCCTTCATCCCACCATTCCCCTCTCCCCGCTTGATAGTTAGATCTATTCTGTGCCCTGACCTCTATTTCCTGCTGCCAATCCCGCGGGCATTGATTTTTTTCCAGGAAATGCTAGTTAAGTGGAAACGGGGCCCCTGTCCCGGGAACAGAGACGCTTAATAAGTCACTTCTCCACCCGGGCGCCGAAGCGTTGCTCCAGGATCGCCCGCACGGCGGCCACGTCGGCGTCGGTGAAGGTACCGGGATCGCGGCCCTGGAGGACGGCATAGGCCGCCGTTACCCCGGCGGCATCCCCCAGCACGCACTGGTTGGGCAGCACCCGTAGCTCGGCCCAGGCCAGGGAGGAGATGCTGGCGGCATAACCAGGGATCAACAGGTTGGGCACCGGGCGGCTAAGGAGGGTGTTAAAGGGGATGTAGACCGGGTTTTGCGGCCAGGCCTGCGCCCCCGGTACCGTCGGGGGGTAGTCGGGCCGCAAAAAGGGCGTAACCGGCCAGCGGTAGCGGCCGTCGTCGCCTTTCAGATCCTCAAAATGGTAGGCATTGATATCCTGCCAGTAGAAGCCCAGGCCAATGCGGTTTACATAATTCCCAAGATCGTTGCCCCCTGCCGGCCCGGGGCCGGCCCCGTGGGTGGCCGCGGTGGTCAGGGCATAATTGTTATCCTCCGTCCCCGGCCCTGCCCTGCGCGGTTCGACCACCGTATGCACCGTCTCCCGCAGGTAGAGCATCCCGCCGGTCACTGGCTGGCCCTGCCCATCCCGCACCAGTTCCACCCCGCTAAAACCCTCAAAACGGCGCAGGGCCTGGATGAAATCCGGGTTCAGCAGCATCGCCCGCGCCTGCAGCCAGGCCGTGTCCGTATCCAGAGCCCCGGGGGCCAGGTCCAGGGGGTAGGCAGGGCTCCCCCTGTCACGGCCGTTAGCGCGGCCGTCGACGTTGAAAATGAGCAGGGCGTTGACCCACCACTCCGGGCTGCCCGGCCCGTCCTGGGCGGCGTTGAGGGGTTTTAAGGCGAAGCCCCGGGGGCCATATCTATCGTTAAACCCGGTAACCACCGGGTCATTTATGTAAACTTCCCGGCCGCCGTAAGCACCCCAGGTGCCCCGCTCCTGGCGGAAAACCATATCCCGGTAACGGCCGGGCTGCACCCCGCGCACCTTGAACATCAGGGTGGCCGCCTGCTGGCGGGGAGGTAAGGCAAGGGGCCTTTTTACCCGGATCGATGCTGCCCCCGGAGCAACCCCAGCAGCCCCGCCGGCCACCGGCAGTAAGGCCGCACTATCCTCCCGGTTATAGTCCGCGGTCAAAAACTCAGCCGGCCAGTCCGCCCGGCCCACCGTCACCCCGGCTGCGCTCAAACGGCAGAGTCTCCCGTCCTCCGAAGCGTCGACAAAGATAGGGGCGGCCAGTATGGCCCGCCCGCTACCCCATACTATAGAACCGCTAACATCCCTTTGCAGGCTCCGTAAGAAAACAGCCCTGAGCCGGCCGCGCCGGTCCCTCTGCACGGCGGTGATGTCCATGGCCTGGTAGGTGCGCAGGTTGCCCATCCCGCCCAGGTCGGCGGCAATCTGCGCCGCCAGATCGGCCGGGCGATAAAAAGGCCCCACCGCCTGCAGCCAGTGGGCGAAAGAACCGCCTTGTGCCAGCCGGCCATCCCGGCTCCAGTAGCGCAGGTCCCAGAAATTCTGGCCCCCCACCGTAGCCAGGCCGCCGTACTCGCCCCCGGGGTAGGGGACCACCAGGGCCACCTGCTTGTCCGGCGCCGTGGCCGCCGCCTTCCAGGCCGCCGCGCACGCGGCCAGCCCGCCGCCATAGACCACCACGTCCGCCCGTACTACCGGCGCTACTATAGGCCAGCCCGCCGGCCTACCCCCCGCACCGGCCAAAGTTAACATAAAACACAAAGTGATAAAAAGTAACAGCACCCGTTTGCCCATCAGCTAATTCCCAACTCACCCAGCAAGGCCAGCCGGTTACGAACGACTTCCTTATCAACCACCCTGACCACCCTCCAGTATCCTGGCGATCATTTTCTTATTGCGCCTCTCCAGCAACGGCTGCAGGTCAAAATAGGATACTGCCACTTTTATTTTACTGGAATTACCACTGGCCGGCAACAATGATCACCAAAAAACCGGCAGGTAAAAATCTTGATCTAACGCGGTAAATGTAGTCTAATTGATAGTAACCGGCGCCTGTTAACCGGCTTTTTTAAGCAGCAAACGTTGCAGGAGGTCTTAGCCATGCTTAATCCCTTCGCCTTCCAGCAAATTTACCAGCAAAACACCGGAATGCTTATCTACCAGGATCTGACCCGCGATAAGACCATAGCTACCTTTCTGGAGATCTGCCGCCAGTTGGGCGGCCCGGAAGTAGACAGCGCAGCCCTGGCCTCCGCCTGCCGCCATTTTTTTAGCCTGCTGGCGGAATATACCGAGCTTTACCGGGAGCCCTTAGCCGGCGACCCCTGGCAGAACTACCTGCTGGATAGACTGATCGCAGCGGAAAACACCTTCACCCGCAAAGCCGAACAGGGTGGCCGCCGGAAAATGGGCGCCGGCCTGGAGGAAGCCGCCCGGCAGGACCTGCGCGCCCTGCATGCCCTGGCCGGGCTGGCTCCCGTAGCTTACAAAGCCGCCCTGGACCTGCTGGATCACCCGCCGGTCGCTGCCGCAAACGCCACCACCATGGGGATCCTGCCCGCACCGGTCTGCGGCTCCGGCCTGGCCGCCCCCGGGCCGGCCGGAAGAGGGGCATCGGGGAACTCAGAAGAGAAATCTGCCCCCGGCCCGGCGCCCTCTTTTGCAGGGAACGCGGCCCGCGCCGGCAGCGCTCGCTCCAGTTATGTCCCCCCTGCCCCCGGCGAAAACCCGGGCAGTAACGGCACCATCCCCGACTGGACCCGGCTCCGGCCTCTCGAACCCGGCCGTCCCCTGCCGCCGGCACTGGCCCGCCGGGAACTCAAAACGCGGCTCCTTGCTACTTCCGACTGGGGCGAGGAAGGATTGGAGCTTCTTGCCAACTACTACCACGCCTGCGGTACCAGTATTTTCGGCTCCTACTGGGCCCTCCGCTGGGAGCACGGCCCCGCCGGCGGCCGGCTTACCGGCATCGCCGACCCCGACCCCATCACCTTCGCTAACCTTATTGGTTACGAGGCGGAGCGTCAGGAGGTTATCCGCAACACAGAAAAATTCCTGCGCGGCCTGCCGGCCGTCAACATCCTCCTTTACGGCGCCCGCGGCACGGGCAAGTCCTCGACGGTCAAGGCCCTGCTGCCCGCCTACGGCAACCAGGGTCTGCGGCTCATCGAGCTGCCCAAGCGTTATTTAAGCGACTACCAGGAGATAATAAAAATCCTCGCCCCCCGGCCGCAGAAGTTTATCATCTTCATCGACGACCTTTCTTTTGAAGAGGACGAGGTGGAGTATAAGGAGCTGAAGGGTTTGCTGTAAGGCAGCCTTCAGGTAAGGCCCGCCAACGTCCTGGTCTACGCCACCTCCAACCGCCGCCACCTGGTCAAGGAGTCCTTCGCCGACCGCACCTTCAATCCCGCCGGGGGCGAGGTGCGCCTCCAGGACACCGTCCAGGAGAAACTCTCCCTGGCGGAGAGATTTGGCCTGACCGTCATCTTCCCCAGCCCCGACCAGGAGCAATACCTGGCTATAGTCAGCGAGCTGGCCCGCCAGGCCGGGCTGGAGATGGAACCCGCGGAGCTGCGCCGCCGCGCCCTGCAGTGGGCCATGTACCAGAACGGCGCCTCCGGCCGCACCGCCCGGCAGTTCGTGGACTACCTGCGGGGCGAGAGAGGGTAATGCCTGGGGCCTGTTTCTGTTCAAGCAATCTCTGCAGCCGTTGAAATTCTTGCGTCTGCAACCCTATCGCCTCAAAATACCGGTAAAACCGGCCAGATCTCGCCCTGTTTAAAGTCTGAAGGGGCTTAAATATTCCATATCTTAACCGCCTCTGCTGCCCTTAAAATCCTTATCCCCTCATAAACCCGAAGAGCTAATAAATGCTCGTCTCCTGAAATAACGGCATCGGCTTTAGCTGCTAAAGCACAGGCCAGTACTTTATTATCATCGGGGTCTCTGGCTATTACGCATGGTTCAAAATCGGGGATGACTAGATGCTCTGGTGAAGCTAACCATGTAAGGATGACTGGCAAGTCGGGATGCCCGGCAATAACTTTAAGTTTAGGCCTGGCTAACACTTCACTCAATTCATCCAGCAAGGCAGGGCTGATATATAATTTTAACTTGCCGTACAGGCAGGCTTCTAAAATTCTTCCGGGGGGACCCCCCCAGCCGATGGCTGATACCAGAACATTAGTATCCAAAACAATCTTTTTCACCTGGAACGTACCTCACAGATCGCTGCCTCGATAACCTCCTGCCCCAGG
>JASUSX010000006.1 GCA_030445875.1 Clostridia bacterium | reverse complement strand
TCAGCGATACGGCCGAGTACGGCGATGTCACCAGAGGCCCGCGGATTATCGACGACCATGCCCGGGCCACCATGAAGGCCATCCTGAAGGACATCCAGGACGGTACCTTTGCCCGGGAATGGATCCTGGAGAACCAGGCCGGCCGGCCGGTATTCAACGCTTTGCGGAGGCAGGAACGGGCACACCTTATTGAACAGGTCGGTGACAACCTGCGGGAAATGATGTCCTGGCTGAAGAAATAAGGTCAAAAGAAACAATCCGGGTACAAGCCCCGGGTACCTTGCCGGGGCTTGTTCCGATATTAATACGGGTTTGCAGAGGCCAATTTTCAGCAAAAGTTGAGTGCGATTTTCCAAAAGGGAGGATGCTTTGTGGAACTTCTTGCACCCCTGGCCGGAGTACTGGCATTAATATTTGCCTTTTATCTTACCAATAAGATTTTCCGGGCCGATCAAGGTACCCCCCGTATGCAGGAGATAGCGGCCGCCATCCATGAAGGGGCTATGGCATTTTTGCTGCGGGAATACCGTATTCTATTCTTTTTTGTCCTGGGCATGGTGGCCTTAATCGTGGTTACCGGCCTTCTTACCCATGGTGCCGAAAGTATGCAGCCGGTTACCGCCGTTGCTTATGTGGCAGGAACCCTCTGCTCCATTGGCGCCGGTTATATAGGGATGCAGGTTGCTACCAGGGCTAACGTGCGGACTACCAACGCCGCCCGCCATAGCAGCAACGCCGCCCTGGATATAGCCTTTTCCGGTGGCTCAGTCATGGGTATGGCAGTAGTTGGCCTGGGCCTCCTGGGCCTGGGCATCGTCAATTTAATTTTTAAGAACCCCAGTATCGTTAATGGCTTCGCCCTGGGGGCTAGTTCTATCGCCCTTTTCGCCCGGGTGGGGGGTGGCATTTATACCAAGGCCGCCGACGTCGGAGCTGACCTGGTCGGCAAAGTCGAGGCCGGTATACCAGAAGACGATCCCCGCAACCCGGCTGTCATCGCTGATAATGTCGGTGACAACGTCGGTGATGTGGCGGGGATGGGCGCCGACCTTTTTGAATCTTATGTGGGCTCCATTATCTCCGGCATCGCCCTGGGGGCAGCCCTTAATATCCCCAATGGCACTCTGGTACCCATGCTGATCGCCGCAGGTGGTATTGTATCGTCTATTATCGGGGCCTTCTTTGTTCGGACCGGGGAAGGAGCTAGCGCCCAAAAGGCGTTGAACACCGGCACCATGGTGGCCAGTATCCTGGCCATTGCTGGTACCTTTTGGGCCACCAGGTTATTACCGGCTCAATTTACTGCCGGTACCGTAGTCTATTCCTCCACCGGCGTTTTCACGGCCACTATAGCCGGCCTCATTGCCGGGGTACTCATAGGCCGGATTACCGAATATTATACCTCGGCTGATTATGAGCCGGTTAAAGAGATCGCCAGGGCCTCCCAGACCGGTACTGCCACCAACATCATTGAAGGCTTAAGCACCGGTATGCTCAGCACTGTCTTACCCATCCTGGTGATTGTCATCGCCATTCTGGCAGCTTACCAGTTCGCCGGCCTGTACG
Organism: Clostridia bacterium; assembly: GCA_030445875.1. Lineage (GTDB taxonomy): Bacteria > Bacillota > DSM-521 > Neomoorellales > Neomoorellaceae > Neomoorella. The sequence continues at coordinate 19,642 of JASUSX010000006.1, read as the reverse complement.
GCATCGCCCTGGCGGCGGTTGGGATGCTTTCTACGACCGGTACCACTGTGGCCGTCGATGCCTATGGGCCTATTGCTGACAATGCCGGCGGCATTGCCGAAATGGCCGAGCTGGAACCCGCAGTGCGTAAGATTACCGACGGATTAGATGCAGTTGGCAATACCACCGCCGCTATCGGCAAGGGTTTTGCTATTGGCTCGGCGGCCCTGACAGCCCTGGCCCTGTTTTCGGCCTATACTGCAGCGGCCAAGATAACAGCCATCGATCTTACCAATCCTAAAGTGATCAGCGGCATCTTTATTGGTGGTATGTTACCCTTTCTTTTTGCTGCTTTGACTATGAAAGCGGTGGGCCGGGCAGCTTTTCACATGATTGAAGAGGTACGCCGGCAGTTCCGCTCTATCCCCGGTTTAATGGAAGGTAAAGCCCGGCCTGATTATGCCCGCTGTGTGGCCATCAGCACCGATGCTGCCCTGAGGGAAATGATCATCCCCGGCCTCCTGGCAGTAATAGTACCCCTGGCAGTGGGACTGATCCCCGGCCTGGGAAAAGAGGCCCTGGGCGGTCTGCTCGCCGGGGCTACGGTTACCGGCTTTCTATTGGCCGTGATGATGGCCAACGCTGGTGGTGCCTGGGATAACGCCAAGAAATATATTGAAGGCGGCAACTACGGCGGTAAAGGTTCACCAGCCCACGCCGCCGCTGTTAATGGGGATACCGTCGGCGACCCCTTTAAGGATACCTCCGGCCCAGCTATGAACATCCTTATTAAACTCATGACTATTGTCTCCCTGGTTTTTGCGCCCTTGATTATGCAACTGTAGTAATCCATGCTTGGGTTATATTAATCCCCAGAAGTAGAATCGCCCTGGCGCTGGGCAACAATATTAAAGCCCCTTTAACCTTATCCTGGTCAGGGGCTTTATTTGTTACTTACTTGCAGGTTTTGCCCGGGCTATACTATAATTGGCCTAAAGAAGAGGGGGTGAACGCTAATGGATTATGGCAGTAAAAAGGTGGCCGCAGTAGCCATCAAGATGGCCCTCTCCGAGAGCAGGGAGGAAGAGGCGCGTCTGAAAAAGGATTTTGCTAACAACGGTATCCAGACGGCAGCCGTTGATTACGGCGGCGAGTTTATTAACTCGGTGCAAAAAATCGTGGAGCGGGCCGTCGTGGCCGCTAAAAGGGAAGGGGTTATCAAAGAAACCCACCCCGAAGAAGGGGCCATTGCCGGGGCGACGAGGGAAGCCCTGTCCCAGATCATGCCCAAGGCCCTGGGCTTGAACGTAGGCGGCAAAATCGGTATCGCCCGCTGGCACGACCACTTAAGCGTAGCTATCTTCTTTGGTATCGGCCTGCTGCACCTGGACGAGGTGGGCATCGGCCTGGGCCACCGGGCGGTCTAAAAGGTCCCCCGGTGATCATCCGGGGACTGGCAGGCGCCGCAGCAGGCGCCCGTGTTGATTACCTGTATCAATTAGGAGAGAAAAAAAGCAGGATGGCAGGGAGAAAACATGGACCAAGGGGAACGTAGCCACTTAAAAGGTGCGCCGGGAGCCCTACGGCCGCCGGCAGAGAAAAAAGTGCGCGGCCTGCGCGGGGCAATCGACGTGGCGGAGAATACAGCAGCGGCTATTCTAGCAGCGACGGAGGACTTGCTGCGGGAAATTGTAACCCGTAACAAACTGGGTGTAGAGGACATAATCAGCGCTATTTTTACGGTGACCCCCGACCTCAATGCCGCTTTCCCGGCTGCAGCCGCCCGGCGCCTGGGGTGGAAGGAAGCGGCCCTCATGTGCGCCACGGAAATACCGGTGCCGGACAGCCTGGCGATGATTGTCCGCGTTCTAATCCACGCTTACAGCGATCATGAGCCTGTGCATGTATATCTAGGCCGGGCAGGAGAACTACGCCCGGATTTACGGTGAAAGTGACAGCTTACGGCAGGACTGATTACAGGTTCCTCAGATGTGATAGTTACAGCCATGCTGGCTTTTAGGTAGTTTCTTACAACAAAATTATTGACAGCTATTTTCCCCCATGGTATGCTATTAGCAACAAATGCATAGAGTCGAGCTGAGTTGAGTTGAGTGGAGTTGGAGATGAGCCTGGAGTAGAGTACAGGAGAGTTAAGCAGCCAGGGCTCACTTGAGCGCTGGTTTTTATTTTGCCCAAAAATGGAAGCCTGCTTTCGGTTTATGGAGGTGAAGTTGTTGATCCAGCCCGACCAGCAAACTTACCTGGACCTGGCCCGCCGGGCACCTTACGTTCCGGTCTGGACCGAAACCCTGGCCGATACCTGGACCCCTGTTTCCCTGTTCCAACACCTGGCCGCTAAAACCGGCAGTTTCCTGCTGGAAAGCGTCGAGGGTGGCGAGAGGCTGGGTCGTTACTCCTTCCTGGGCTTTGACCCCCTGTTAACCTTTAGCATCCGGGCTGGCAAGGCTTACTTAACTACCGGGGCCCAGACCAGACCCCTGCCCGGTAAACCGCTGGTAGCGTTGCGCCAGTTGCTGGAGCAACTATCCCTGCCCCCCGCCGGTGGGCCCCGTTTCGGCGGTGGTCTGGTGGGTTACCTGGGCTATGATGTGGTCCGGGAATTAGAGAGTTTACCTGCCCACGCTAACAATGACCTGCAACTACCAGATGCCAGCCTGGCCCTGCACCGGGTAATTCTCATTTACGACCACGCCCGGCAGACGCTGCGGGCAACCTGTTTGGGCCGGGGCGGGGAAGAAGCAACCGGGGGCTATGCCGAGGCCGTAGCCACCCTGCGCCGCCTTTTAGCAACCCTGGGACGCCCCGGTGAGGCTATCCAGGGGGCCGCCAGCCTGAACCCTTCCTATGTTGGTTCCTGGCAGGCCAACATAACCCGCCGGAGTTTCATCGACGGGGTTAAGAAAGCCAGGGAGTATATCGCTGCCGGGGATATCTTCCAGGTCGTTCTCTCCCAGCGGTTATCCCTCCCCTTTGCCGGTGATACCCTGGCCGTATACCGCCGCCTGCGCGCTTTGAATCCTTCCCCCTATATGTTTTATCTCGCATTGCCGGAGGTAACCCTGGTCGGCGCCTCCCCGGAAATGCTGGTCCGGGTAGAAGAGGGGAAAATTGACTACAGCCCTATTGCCGGCACCCGCCCCCGGGGACGAACGAGGGAGGAGGACCGGGAACTGGCTGCCGAACTCCTGGCCAGCACCAAAGAAAGGGCCGAACATCTGATGCTTCTGGACCTGGGCCGTAACGACGTCGGCCGGGTGGCCGCCCCCGGCAGCCTGCGGGTACACCGGCAAATGGAAGTTGAGTACTATTCCCACGTCATGCACCTGGTCTCTGGTATCACGGCCCGTCTCACACCGGGCCGGGATGCCCTGGACGCCCTGCTGGCCTGTTTCCCGGCCGGCACAGTAACCGGAGCCCCCAAGGTGCGGGCCATGGAGATTCTGGCTGAACTGGAGCCTACAGTGCGGGGACCCTATGCCGGCGCCGTGGGGTATCTCGGCCTCCACGGTAACCTGGACACCTGCATCGCCATCCGCACCATCGCTTTTACGCGCGGGCAGGCCTACGTCCAGGCCGGCGCCGGGATTGTAGCCGATTCCGACCCGGAGGCCGAGTACGAAGAAACCTTGAATAAGGCCCGGGCCTTACTGCAGGTCCTGGCAGCTGGGGAGGAGCGGAAATATGCTGCTAATGATCGATAACTACGATTCCTTTGCCTACAACCTGGTCCAGTATTTCCAGGAATTAGGTCAAAAGGTCGTGGTGCGGCGTAACGATGCTATAACCCTGGCTGAGATTGTCGCCCTGCAGCCTGACTACCTGGTCCTCTCCCCCGGCCCGGGCACTCCCGAAACAGCCGGTATTTCCCTGGCCGCCATCACCGCCTTTGCCGGGCGGCTCCCTATCCTGGGTGTCTGCCTGGGTCACCAGAGCATCGCCCAGGCCTTCGGCGGCCGGGTGGTGCGGGCCCGCAGGCTGATGCACGGTAAGACCTCAACCATCAGCCACGACGGCCGGACCATTTACCGTAATCTCAGCAACCCTTTCATAGCCACCCGCTACCATTCCCTGATAGTAGAAGAGGAAACCCTCCCGGGCTGCCTGGAGGTGACGGCCCGCAGCGAAAGGGGGGAGTTGATGGGCCTGCGCCACCGCCACCTGCCGGTGGAAGGGGTCCAGTTCCACCCCGAGTCTATCCTGACCACAGTGGGTAAGGAATTGTTGCGCAACTTTTTGGAGGTCTATTCCCGGAAGGCAAGCAAAGATAACTTTTTCGAGGGGAGTTGAGCAGAGTGCTGAAACCATTAATCGGCCGGGTCGTAGCCGGCCAGGATTTAAGCGAGGCCGAAGCTGAGCAAGCTATGGATATCATCATGTCCGGCCAGGCAACCCCGGCCCAGATAGGCGCCTTCCTTATCGCCCTGCGCCTGAAGGGGGAAACAGTTGCGGAGATCACCGGCCTGGCCCGCAGTATGCGCCGGCAGGCCGCGGCCCTTACAACCCACCACCAGGTCTTTGTCGACACCTGCGGTACCGGTGGTGACGGCAGCCAGACCTTCAATATTTCCACCACAGCGGCCTTTGTTATCGCCGGCGCCGGGGTAGCGGTGGCCAAACACGGCAACCGCTCCGTATCCAGCCGCTGTGGCAGTGCCGATATGTTAGAAGCCCTGGGGGTAAGGGTCGACCTGCCGCCGGTAGCCTTAGCCCGTTGCCTGGATGAAGTGGGGATGGCCTTCCTCTTTGCCCCGGTATTCCACGGGGCTATGAAACACGCGGCCGGGCCGCGCCGGGAGATAGGTACCCGCACCGTCTTTAACCTCCTGGGCCCCCTCACCAACCCGGCCGGGGCGCCCTGCCAGCTGGTAGGTGTCTACGAACCATCTTTAACGGAAACGGTGGCCGCTGTCCTGGCCCGGCTGGGCAGCCGCCGCGCTTATGTGGTCCACGGCGACGATGGCCTGGACGAAATCACCACTACCGGGCCGACAAAAATATCCTATCTGGACAACGGGCGTATCAGCACCTGTACTTTTACTCCGGAGGAAGCCGGCCTGGCCCGGGCCAGCCTGCAGCACCTCATTGGCGGCGCGGCAGCCGACAACGCCGCTATCGCCCTGGCTGTCCTCAAGGGTGCAAAGGGTCCGGCCCGGGATATCGTTCTCTTGAATGCCGCCTTTGGCCTCCTGGCTGCCGGTAAGGAGAAGTCCCTGGCCGGAGCTATGGCGGCAGCCACGGCGAGCATCGACTCCGGCGCTGCCCTGGCTAAACTCCAGGCTATGACGACCTGGATCGAAAGCTGGGCCGCCTGATGCTGGCGGATATCTTGTCCCACAAGCGGCAGGAAGTGACGGCTGCCAGGGTGGCCAGGCCCCTGGCTGAAGTGGAAAGACAGGCCAGCAACCAGCCCCTCACCAGGGATTTTAGCGCCGCCCTCTGCCGGCGAGGGCTATACCTCAACCTTATTGCCGAACTAAAGCAGGCCTCCCCTTCCCGGGGGGTAATCCAGGCCGTCTTTGACCCGGAAAAGCAGGCCCGGCTCTATACAGCTGCCGGGGCGGCGGCTATCTCCGTTTTGACGGACTACCGTTTCTTCCAGGGAAGGCCGGAGTACCTGACCCTGGTGCGGCAGGTGACTCCCCTGCCCCTGTTACGCAAGGATTTTATCGTCGACCCTTACCAGATTTACGAGGCCCGGGCCCTGGGGGCTGACGCCGTGCTCTTAATTGTCGCCGCCCTGGAAGCGGCGGAACTGGCCGAATACCTGGCCCTGGCGGATCGCCTCAGGCTGGGAGCCCTGGCGGAAGTGCATACCGAGGAAGAAATAGCCGTAGCCCTCGGCGCCGGTGCCCGGGTTATAGGTATCAACAACCGAGATTTACGGACCTTTAAGGTTGACCTACACACTACCCTGGCCTTGCGGCCTTTGATCCCCCCGGGGTATACTGTGGTCAGCGAAAGCGGCATCCATAGCCGGGATGATGCCGCCCTGGTAGCTTCGGCCGGTGTCGACGCCATCCTGGTGGGTGAAGCCCTGATGACGGCCCGGGATGTAAAGGCCAGGATGGACGAGTTGAGGGGGTGTCATTATAGTCCGGGTTAAAATCTGCGGCATCAAGAGTTACGAAGAGGCCCGCCTGGTCCTGGATGCGGGCATAGATACCCTGGGCTTTGTCTTTGCCCGTAGTCCCCGCCAGGTAAACGTGGAAACAGCGCGGGAGATCATCGGGAAACTGCCGCCCTTTACCACCACAGTGGGTGTCTTCGTCAACGAACCCCGATATAGCCTCATGGAGATAGCCTCTTTCTGCCGCCTGGACGTCCTCCAGCTCCACGGCGATGAGCCGCCCCGGTACTGCCACGGGCTTTCCCAGCGGCTTATTAAAGCCTTCCGGGTGCGGGACGACAGCTTTATCCGGGCCATAGAAACCTACCAGGAAGTCCAGGGTTTTCTCCTCGATGCTTACGTCCCGGGGGTTGCCGGCGGCAGCGGGCAGACCTTTAACTGGGAACTCGCCCGGGCCGCCACGGCCGCTGGCCGGCCGGTTATCCTGGCCGGGGGCCTGACGCCGGAAAACGTCGGTGCCGCTATACGCGCTGTACGGCCCTATGCCGTCGATGTGGCCAGCGGCGTGGAGACCAGTGGCCGCAAGGACGCGGCTAAAATAGCCGCTTTTATGGCCGCGGTAAGAGAGGTGCAGTAGTTCGCACCGCCGGGCCCGGGGTGGCCCGGAAACAAATATGAGGAAAGAACCGGAGGTAAAGGAAATGACCCTGCCAGATAGCGGGGGACACTTTGGTCCCTATGGCGGTCGATTTGTCCCCGAAACCCTCATGCCGGTCCTGGCAGAGATAGAACAGGCCTACCAGGAGGCCCGGCAGGACGCCGCCTTTCAGGAGGAGCTACAGTATTACCTGCAGGAATACGCCGGTCGGCCAACGCCGTTGTATTTCGCGGCTAACCTTACCCGGCACCTGGGAGGAGCCAGGATCTATCTAAAACGCGAGGACTTGAACCATACCGGCTCCCACAAGTTGAATAACGCCCTGGGCCAGGCTTTACTCGCCCGGCGTATGGGCAAAAAACGCCTCATTGCCGAAACCGGTGCCGGTCAGCACGGCGTGGCCACGGCCACGGTAGCCGCCCTCCTGGGTATGGCATGTGAAGTCTATATGGGGGAAGAGGATACCCGGCGCCAGGCCCTCAACGTCTTTCGCATGGAACTCCTGGGTGCCCGGGTCATACCGGTGGCTGCTGGTAGTGCTACCCTGAAGGACGCAGTGAACGAAGCCCTGCGGGACTGGGTTACCAACGTTCGCACCACCTACTATCTCCTGGGATCTGTGGTTGGCCCCCACCCTTACCCCGCTATGGTCCGCGACTTCCAGGCTGTCATCGGCGCGGAGACGCGGCAGCAGGTCCTGGCGGCGACGGGCCGGCTGCCGGATCACCTGGTGGCCTGCGTTGGCGGCGGCAGCAATTCCATGGGCCTCTTTTATCCCTTTATCCAGGACGAAAAGGTCAGGATGTGGGGCGCGGAAGCAGGGGGCCGGGGGTTAGACACTGGCCAGCACGCTGCTTCCTTAACCGCCGGCCGGCCAGGTGTCTTCCAGGGGGCTTACAGCTACCTGGTCCAGGACGACGGCGGCCAGGTCCAGCCGGTCTACTCCCTGTCAGCCGGCCTGGATTACCCCGGGGTGGGGCCGGAGCACAGCTATCTGAAGGATAGCGGCCGGGCCACCTATAAAGCCATCACTGATAGCCAGGCTTTAGAGGCCTTTCAGCTCTTGAGTCGCACCGAAGGCATTATCCCGGCCCTGGAAAGTGCCCATGCCGTGGCCCTCGCCATGGAACTGGCTCCCCAGTTATCCCGGGAAGAGATTATCGTCGTCAACCTCTCCGGCCGGGGCGATAAAGACGTCCAACAGGTGGCCGCTATTCTCCGGGAAGGGGGAGAAAAGAATGGGTGTTGATAGGATCAATCGCGCCTTCGCTACCCGGAAAGGGGAGGGACGCCGGGCTTTGATCGCCTACCTTTGCGCCGGGGACCCCTCCCTGGAGCTGACGGCGGCAGCCGTGCAGAAACTGGCAGCGGCCGGGGTAGATATTATCGAACTGGGGGTCCCTTTCTCCGACCCGGTGGCTGATGGCCCGGTCATCCAGGCTGCCAGCAACCGTGCCCTGGCCGGCGGGGCGAGCTTGATCAAAATCCTGGCCCTGATACAGGACGTACGCCGACAGGCAGAAATCCCCCTAGTGTTGATGAGCTATTATAACCCTCTCCTGCAGTACGGCCTGGTCGGGCTGGCCGGGGACCTGGCTTCCGCCGGGGTTGACGGCTTAATTGTTCCCGACTTGCCCCTGGAGGAAAGCGGGCCCTTAAGGGATAAACTAAAGGCAGCCGGGATAGCGGCTATCCCCCTGGTAGCGCCGACGACGCCCGGGGAACGCCTGCGGCAGATTACCGCGGCGGCCAGCGGCTTTATCTACTGCGTCTCCCTGACGGGAGTCACCGGGGTCAGGGAAGGATTACCGCCGGGGATCGTAGCTTACCTGGCCAGGGTGCGGGAGGTTACCAGCCTGCCCCTGGGGCTGGGCTTTGGCATCGGTAATTCCGAGCAGGCCCGGCGCCTGGCCCCCTACTGCGACGGCATCATCGTCGGCAGCGCCGTCGTCCAGGCCTTACACGAGGGAGGTCTGAACGCCATGGCCCAATTGGTGCAAAATATACGCCAGGCCATCTAAAGCGGTAAAAAAGCCCCTTGCCAGGAGAGGGATGCTGTGCTATATTCTAAACTGTAGTATGGTAGGTAAATACCCCTGTTGTCCCTTAAACGGTAGCCTGGTAGTACGGCAGGAGAAAGTGGATGAAAAAACGTCACTCCTGGCGGGGGTGGCGTTTTGTTTTTTCAAGGGGGGTTAAAAATTGATTATTGTCATGGAACCCGGGGCATCCCCGGCACAGCAGCAGTCCGTTGTGGCGCGCCTGGAGCGGGAGGGGTTTAAGGTCCACCTTTCCCGGGGCGTGGAACGGACCATTATCGGAGCCATAGGTGATAAAACACGCTTAAGGGCGGAAACCCTGGCCGCCCTGCCGGGGGTGGAAAAGGTGGTTCCCATCCTGCAGCCCTACAAACTGGCGGGCCGGGACTTTCATCCCGAGGATACGGTTATCCCGGTGGGGGGGCTGACCGTAGGTGGACCACAGGTCCAGATTATCGCTGGCCCCTGCGCTGTAGAGAGCCGGGAACAGCTCCTGGAGGTGGCCGTCGCTGTAAGGGAGGCGGGAGCCACTATGCTGCGCGGAGGCGCCTACAAGCCCCGCAGCTCACCTTACTCCTTCCAGGGGCTGGCCGCCAGGGGCCTGGAGTTCCTGGCCGAGGCCAGGGCCACCACCGGCCTGCCCGTGGTAACGGAGGTCATGGACCCCGCCCTGGTCCCGGAAGTGGCGACCGTAGCCGATGTGCTGCAGATAGGTTCCCGCAACATGCAAAACTTCACCCTGCTTCAAGCCGCTGGCCGTACCAGCAAGCCAATCCTCCTAAAACGCGGCCTGTCGGCGACCATTGAGGAATGGCTCCTGGCCGCCGAATACATCCTCAGCGAGGGTAACAGCCAGGTGGTTTTATGCGAGCGCGGCATCCGGACCTTTGAAACCTATACCCGCAACACCCTGGACCTGGGTGCTGTGCCGGCAGTGAAGCATTTGTCCCATTTGCCGGTAGTCGTCGACCCCAGCCACGGTACCGGGCGCAAATTCATGGTAGCCCCCATGGCCCGGGCCGCCCTGGCTGCCGGCGCCGATGGTTTAATGATCGAGGTCCACCCCAACCCCCAGGAGGCCCTCTCCGACGGCCCCCAGTCCCTGACACCGGAACAGTTTAGCTGCCTGGTAAAGGAGATCCAGCCCCTCATTGCGGCCAGCGGGCGAGAGCTGGGACGGCTGGCATGATGGACAGGATAGCCTTCCTGGGCCCCCCGGGGACCTTTTCCCATGAGGCGGCTGTGAACTGGGCCCGGCGGGTTAACCCGGCCGGGCAGGAAAATAGCGCTGCTTTCCTGGCCTGTACCGACCTGCCAGAGGTACTGGCCGCAGTCCATAACGGCAAGGCGAAGCTGGCCCTTTTGCCGGTGGAGAATTCCATTGAAGGGGCTGTGAACCTTACCCTGGACCTGATCCTGGCGGAAAAGGGGCTCCAGGTAATCGGTGAGGTAGTGTTGCCAGTCTGCCACTGTCTCCTGGGCCAAAGCAGTGAAATTGCAGCTATAAAGGAGGTCTGGTCCCACCCCCAGGCCCTGGCCCAGTGCCGCCATTACCTGGCTACCCATCTACCGACAGCTAAACTCAAAGCGGTGACGAGCACAGCCGAGGCTGTCCGAGAGGCCTGTCAACGGCCCGGCCTGGCAGCCATTGGCTCGGCCTTCGCCGCCCGCCTGTACCGGCTGCCAGTCATCGCCGCCGGCATCCAGGATTACCAGGATAATAAGACCCGCTTTTGGGTCCTGGGCCAGGAGGCGCCATCCTCTCCCGGCCCCTGGAAGACCTCCCTGGTAGTGGCAGCCCTGGCCAACCGGCCGGGGAGCCTTTATGCCATTTTGCAGCATTTCGCCGCGGCCGGTATTAATTTAACGCGCATCGAGTCCCGGCCAACGAAAAAGGAACTGGGGGAGTACCTGTTCTTTATCGATTGTGAAGGCCATGCCCACCAGGATCCCTTGCAAGGCGTCCTGGACACCTTGCAGGAGCAGACAGCGTTATTAAAAGTCCTCGGTTCCTATGCCCAGGATAGGGGGGAAGCCCTTTGCAGCTAGGTTCACCAACTACACTTGTTCCCGCCGGGGAAACCAGGGACGGGACCCCCTGTCTGGTTGAGAGGGTGGCGGTTATCGGCCTGGGCCTGATAGGGGGTTCCCTGGGTCTGGCCCTCCTGCAGGGAGGGGTAGCCAGGGAAGTAACCGGCTTTGACCGCCAGGAAGGGGCTATCAAGGAAGCCCTGCAGATCGGGGCTATTAACCGCCCGACCTCCAGTCTGGAAGAGGCAGTGGAAGGAGCGGCTGTGGTCATCCTGGCCTTACCGGTAGGGACTTTAAGCCCGGTGGCCCGCGCCATAGCCCCTTCCCTGGAACCGGGAACGATTGTCACCGATACCGGGAGTGTAAAGGGGCCGGTAGTGCGGGAACTGGAAAGGATCTTCCAGCACCGGGCCCATTATGTCGGCGGCCATCCCATGGCCGGCTCGGAACGAGCCGGCATCAAGGCCGCCGACCGCTATCTCCTGGAAAACGCCGTCTATATACTGACGCCCACCCCGGCCAGCGACAGCGCGGCCCTGCAACGCCTGGAGGAATTGTTCCGGGCCGCGGGTTCAAGGGTTATGGTCCTGGACCCCGATGAACACGACCTGGTCGTGGCCGGCATCAGCCATTTACCCCACCTCCTGGCCGTCAGCCTGATGCAAACCGCTGGCGAACTGGCACGCCAGCACCCCCTGACCTTAATGCTGGCCGCCGGCGGGTTCCGGGATACAACCCGCATTGCCAGCGGGGATCCGGTTATGTGGCAGGATATCTTCCTGCACAACCGCCAGGCCGTTCTTACTCTACTGGCAGCCTGGCGGCGCCAGGTGGATATTCTGGAGGGGATGATCGCCCGGGGGGCAGGTGAGGAACTAAAGGCCGCTTTACACCAGGCCCGCCTTTTAAGGGCCAGGGTACCGGCGCGCCAGAAGGGCCTCCTCCCGGCTCTTCACGAGCTGGTGGTGACTGTTCCCGACCGCCCCGGGGTTATCGGCTTCATGGCCACAGCCCTGGGTAACGCGGGTATTAATATTATTGATATTGAAATCCTCAGGGTAAGGGAGGGTGAAGGGGGGAGTATTCGCCTGGGCTTTACCACCGCCGCCGCGGCCAGGGGGGCGCTAGAGATTTTGCTTGGTTGCGGTATTAACGCCCGGATGTTGTAATACTTCTTGACACCGGTAAATATTCCTGGTAGTTTTGAAGGGGGTATCAGGAGGAACAATATGCAATTAATTATCCAGTCACCGCCATCCCTGGCGGGAGATTTAAGACCGCCGGGGGATAAATCCATATCCCACCGGGCGGCCATTATCGGTGCCCTGGCCGCAGGCGAAACGGTCATCGAGGGGTTCCTGGAAGGGGCTGACTGCCTCAGCACCTTGCGTTGCCTGCGGGCCCTGGGCGTAGCTATCGATGGCCCCCACGGCGGCCGGGTAGTTATCCGGGGCCAGGGTCCCGGGGGGCTAAAAGAGCCGGAGACAGTACTGAACGCCGGCAATTCCGGCACCACCCTGCGCCTCTTAGCAGGGGTTCTGGCTGGCCAGACCTTTTACAGCGTCTTCACGGGTGATGCCTCCCTGCGGCGCCGGCCTATGGGCCGGGTGGTGCAACCCCTGCGGGCCATGGGCGCCAGGATCTGGGGCCGCCGGGGCGGCGAGCTGGCCCCTTTAAGTATCTGGGGCGGTAACCTGCAGCCCCTCACCTATACCCTGCCTGTGGCCAGTGCCCAGGTAAAATCGGCCCTCCTGCTGGCCGGCCTTATGGCCCCCGGGGAGACGGTTATTACCGAACCCTGCCGTTCCCGGGATCATAGCGAGCGTATGCTCCAGGCGGCCGGGGCGGATATCCAGGTCGAAGGTCTGAAGATCAGGGTAAAGGGTCAGAAAGCCCTGCAACCGTTACATATTAGAGTACCCGGCGATATTTCGGCCGCCGCCTTTTTCCTGGTGGCCGGGTGTATCCACCAGCAGGCCAGCCTCAAACTGGAAAACGTGAATCTGAACCCTACCCGCAGCGGTATTCTGGACGTCCTTGCAGCTATGGGAGGCCAGATAAAGATAACCCCGCGCGGTGAGAGCGGAGGCGAGCCGATCGGCGATATCCAGGTCACCTCCAGCAGCCTCCGGGGGGTAGAAATAGGTGGCGATCTCATACCCCGCCTGATAGATGAAATACCGGTCCTGGCAGTAGCGGCCGCCCTGGCCGAGGGGGAAACGGTAATCCGCGACGCAGCCGAACTCAGGGTTAAGGAAAGCGATCGCATCACCATGGTGGCCCGAGAATTGGGCCGGATGGGCGCCAGTATCCAGACCCGGCCGGACGGCTTTCTGATCCAGGGCCGCCCGGGGAACTGCTTGCGAGGGGCCATGGTGGATAGCCATGACGACCACCGCCTGGGCATGGCCCTGGCCGTTGCCGCCCTGGTGGCAGCAGGCCCCACGCAAATCAGGGGCGCTGATTGTATAGCTATTTCATATCCCGGTTTTACGGCCGACCTGGCCAGGCTGGGGGTAGAAGTAAGGGAAGTAGATTGAAAAACAAGCTGTATGGCAATATCGCCATCGACGGGCCAGCCGGGGCTGGTAAAAGCACCGTGGCCCGGCTGCTGGCGCGCAGGCTGGGGTATCTCTACATCGATACCGGGGCCATGTACCGGGCTTTGACCTGGAAGGCTTTACAAGAGGGACTCGACCTGGCCGATGAACAGCAACTGATTTCCCTGGCGGAAGCAACGACTATCAGGTTGGAGAACGGCCCTGCCGGTAGCATCGCCGTGTACTGCGACGGCGAGGATGTGACGGCGGCTATCCGGCAGGAAAGCGTCTCCAACAGCGTATCCCTGGTGGCCCGAGTACCCGGGGTGCGGCGGCGCTTGGTTGAGCTGCAACGGCAGATAGCCGCCTGCAACCGGGTGGTTATGGACGGCCGCGACATAGGTACCAACGTCCTGCCAAATGCACCCCATAAATTTTTCCTGACGGCTTCCCTACCAGAAAGGTCGCGGCGGCGGTATAATGAATTGACCGCCTCCGGTCAGCAAGTGGACCTGGAAAGTATAAGGGAAGAAATCCGCCGGCGGGACGCCCTGGACACCCAGCGCGAGGTTGACCCTTTACGACCGGCACCCGGGGCGGTGATCATTGATACCAGCACTATGGCCATCGAAGATGTGGTGGCCAGGATTTTAACTATTATCCGCGGCCGGGATTGATCACCTGGCCAGCAAAAAGGGAAGGGACAGGCGCAGCGGGGAAATGTTTTACCAGTTCGCCAAGTTCGTCTCCTACCTCTTCCTGCGTTATATCTGCCGTTGGGAGGTCCATGGGCGGGAGAACTTCCCCCTGGAGGGGCCGGTTATCATTATCGCCAACCATATATCCTACCTCGACCCGGTGGCAGTCGGCGTAGCCTCTCCACGGCCAGTACGTTTTATGGCCAAGGAAGAGCTGTTTCATATCCCGGTTTTGCAGTGGATTATCCGGGGCCTGCACGCCTTCCCCGTCCGGCGGGGCCGTTCGGACCGTGCCGCCTTAAAAGCAGCCCTGGAGGTCCTGGGCGGGGGGCAGGTCCTGGGGATATTCCCCGAGGGCACCCGCGGTAAAGGCGGCCAATTACTCCCTTTCCAGCACGGTGCCGCCCTCCTGGCCTTAAAGACCGGTACTCCCCTGTTACCGGTGGCCCTCAAAGACACCAACCGAATCTTTCGCGGCGGCAGGATTAAGGTTATAATTGGCCAGCCCATAAAGGTTACAGCCTCTGGTCCCAGCACACCCCAGCAGGTTCAAGACCTGACAGCTACCGCTTACCAGACAGTAGCCAAAATGCTGGCCTAAGACCAGCTTTTTTTAACGGGAGGCAGGAATTTGCTCCTTTTTCGCGAAATGTAAATAATGTTTGGCTGGAAGCAGCAGACTAAAGTTTAGCCTAAAACTGGGAGAAGAATTTTGTTGGAAGTGATTGTCGCTGATCATGCTGGCTTTTGTTTTGGCGTCGCGCGGGCCATAAAACAGGCCGGGGCGGCTCCCAAACCGGTAGCCTCCCTGGGTACCCTGGTCCATAACCGGCAGGTAGTTGAACAACTGGCCCGGGAAGGGGTACACCCGGTAAATTCCCTGGACGAGGTGGATAGTGGCCGGGTACTGATTCGCTCCCATGGCGTGACGCCAGCTACGCTGGCCTTAGCCCGGGAAAAGGGCCTGGAGGTTATCGATGCTACCTGTCCCTATGTGGCCCGGGCCCAGCACCAGGCCAGTAAGCTGGCTGCCGCAGGCTATCAGGTAGTTATCGTCGGTGAACCGGAACACCCGGAGGTAAAAGGTTTGCTGGGGTGGGCCGGTCCCGGGGCCATAGTGGTTCCCAATAAGGAAGCAGCGGCAACCCTGCCGCCGCACCCCCGGCGGGCGGTTTTAGCCCAGACCACCCAGCCGGAAAAGAGGCTGGAGGAAGTTGCCGATGCTTTGCGCTCAAAAACGGATACTCTGGTAGTACACAATACCGTTTGCCAGACTACCCGCCAGCGCCAGGAAGCAGCCATTAACCTGGCGACCAGGGTGGACGTTATGGTGGTAGTAGGCGGCAGGGACAGCGCCAATACCCGGCACCTGGTCGAATTGTGCCGGGCTACAGGAACGCCGACCTACCATGTGGAAGGGGCCGGGGAGTTGTGTCGCCAGTGGTTTATAAATGCCCATCGGGTCGGGGTCACAGGTGGCGCTTCGACCCCAGCGTGGATTATTGAGGAGGTAGTAGTAATGCTGTCTGAAGAGGAAAAGGTAATGGCTCCTGAGGCAGAAAAAGAGCCGGCAAGGGCACCGGAAGGAACCGCTCTCCCTCCAGCAGGTGGAGCTAGCGAGGTGGAGGTGCAACCGGAGGCGGAGGATAATAGCGCAGGAACAGTTCCTGCCGCAACGCCGGCTGCCAGAGAAGAAGAGGCTACAGCGCCGGCGGAATCAGAGGATGCAGAGCAAAAAAATGAGATGCAGCAAATGGAAGCCCGGATGCCGGAATTACGCCGGGGTAGCATAGTGACGGGTACCGTAGTCCAGGTCAACGATAACGAGGTTGTGGTGGACGTGGGAGGCAAATCCGAAGGGATTATCCCCTTAAATGAGCTCTCCCATCGCAACATAAGCGACCCCCATGAGGTTGTGGCTGTAGGTGATACCATTGAGGTTATGGTCCTGAAACCGGAGAATGACGAGGGGCATACTGTGTTATCTAAACGCCGGGCCGACCGCCGGGTCGCCTGGGAGAGGCTGGAGGAACTCCTGGCCAGCGGCGCTGAACTCCAGGGCGAGGTTATCGAAGTAGTTAAAGGCGGCCTCCTTGTTGACGTAGGAGTGAGGGGTTTCGTCCCGGCCTCCCTGGTCGAAAGGGGTTATGTGGAAGACCTGAACGCCTATCTTGGTAAAACCCTGCGCTTGCGGGTTATCGAACTTGACCGCAGTAAGAACAAGGTGGTCCTTTCCCAGAAAGCCATCCTGGAAGAGGAATATGAAAAACAACGCCAGGCGACCTGGGATAGCCTGGAGGTAGGCCAGGTGCGCAAGGGCATCGTCCGCCGGCTCACCAATTTTGGCGCCTTCGTAGACCTGGGCGGTGTTGACGGCCTGCTGCATGTATCGGAGATCTCCTGGGGCCGGGTGGAACACCCCCGCGATGCCCTGGCCGAAGGTCAGGAGATCGAGGTCAAAATCCTGGGTATCGACCGGGAGGAAGGAAAAGTCTCCCTCGGCCGCAAACAACTCCTGCCCAACCCCTGGGATACGGCGAGCGAGCGTTATCCGGTGGGAACGGTTGTGGAAGGCAAAATCTTACGCCTGGCCCCCTTTGGTGCCTTTGTTGAAGTTGAACCGGGCATTGAGGGTTTAGTGCATATCTCCCAGCTGGCTGACCGCCATGTAGAAAAGACAGAAGATGTGGTGTCCGTAGGGGAAATCATCCCGGTAAAAGTGCTGGGCGTAGACCAGGAAGCGCAGCGGATGAGTTTAAGCCTGCGCCAGGCCCTGCGGGATAAAGATAAGAACAAAAAGCAACACCGGCCAACGGAAAAGCCCCAGGAAAGCCATGATGAGAGCGGAGTAAAGCTGGGTGACCTTTTCGGTGATCTCTTTGAAGATGCCAAATGAAACGTGAGGCTTGAGGCATGTCCGACACCACCCCGTTGAGGGGCCAGCGTAAGCTGGAGCACCTGCGTTTCTTCCAGGAGGATAAGAAGAGCGCTAACGGCCTGGAGGACGTGCATATTGTCCACCAGGCCCTGCCAGAACTCAACTGGACGGATATCAATCTTACTTGCCGGTGGCTGGGGAAAACCCTGGCTGCCCCTTTTATTATTAACGCCATGACCGGCGGCCCTCCCGAGACTACGGCCATTAACGCCGCCCTGGCCAGGGTAGCCCGGCAGACAGGGATTGCCCTGGCTGTGGGTTCGCAGAAAGGGGCCCTGGAACATAAAGAGTGGGTTGACAGCTTTGCCGTGGTCCGCCGGGAAAACCCGGAAGGTGTAATCCTGGCCAACCTGGGGGCCGGCAGTTCACCGGCAGAGGCCCGGGCAGCGGTGGCTATGGTGGTTGCTGACGGGTTGCAGGTACACCTCAACGCCGCCCAGGAACTGGTCATGCCGGAGGGAGACCGTTCCTTCCGGGGCTGGCTGGCTAACATCAGGGGTATAGTTGAGGCCCTGGAAGTGCCCGTCATTGCTAAAGAAGTGGGCTTTGGCCTGTCCCGGGAAACGGCCCGGCAGTTGTACCATGCCGGGGTGCGGATCGTGGACACCGGTGGCCGCGGCGGCACTGATTTTGCCGCCATTGAGAACAGGCGCCGGAGCCGGCCGGTTATGGCCCTGACGGAATGGGGTTTGCCTACAGCGGTCAGTATCCTGGAAATCAGGGAAATGGGTCTGCCCCTGGAGATCGTGGCCACCGGAGGGATCCGCAACGCCCTGGATGCGGCCCGCGCCCTGGCCCTGGGGGCCAAAATAGTCGGTGCGGCCGGTTATTTCTTAAAAATCCTCCTGGACCAGGGTGAGGCCGCCCTGGTGGAGGAAATCCTGGCCTGGCAGGAAGACTTAAAACGCATCTGCCTTTTAGCCGGCTGCGCTACCCCCGCCGAGCTGGCTACCAGGCCGGTGGTTATCACCGGTAATACTAAAGCCTGGCTGGAAGGCATCCAGCGCCGTTAAAAAAACACAACCTCCCTGGGCAAAATCCCGGACTGAACAATCGTTTAGTCCGGGATTTTTGTCGTTCCCCTCAGGGGGGATTTACCCTCTTCCGGCTGCGAGCGGTATATTTCTGGCCTAACCGGGCAATCTAAAGCTGGAAGGTGATCAATATGGCGGGATATACCGTCGGCGTCTTATTACTCGTTATCGTCTTCGGCCTGGTCTACTTTGGCGCGGCCCACCGCGTCCTGGACCGGCTCTATTTGAGCGACCGGGCCGCCCTGGCCCTCATTATCGCCATGATAGTCGGGAGTTTTATCAACATCCCCCTGACCAGCGGCCGGGTTGTCACCTCCATCAATATCGGTGGCGGCCTGATACCCCTGGGCCTGGCTATATACATTCTCTATCGCGCCGGCACAGGCAGGGAGGTCGGGCGCGCCCTGCTGGGGGCCGTCATTACCGCAGCCGTGCTTTTTGGCATCAGCCTGGTAACCCGTGGCCGGGAGGCCTGGTATGTCACCGGCCTCAATCTCCTGGACCCTTTGTACTATTACCCCCTTATCGCCGGTATAGTCGCCTACCTGGTCGGACGCTCGCGCCGGGCGGCCTTCGTAAGCGCTATCCTGGGAGTACTCTTGCTGGATGTCACTGACCTTTATTATTACCTGAGCAGGGGTATAAGGGGTACGGTGGCCTTCGGCGGGGCCGGAATAATCGACGTGACCTTCATGGCTGCCGTCGTGGCCGTCCTCCTGGCGGAATTAATCGGTGAGGTCCGGGAAAGGGCCCAGGGTGGCCCGGTAGCCGCCGACCGGCCCCGTTCCCTCCTGTCCGGGTTACGGGGAGCATCCCTCAAACCTTTACCAGACGATAAAAAAGGCAACGGTGGTGAGCAGGGTGAATAAAGCACGGTGGGTCTTTAAGCTGGGGGGCGCTGTAGCTATAGCCCTCTTGATCCTGGCTTTAGCCGGTAGTTTTGCTTTGCAGGCCCGTCGGGTAACAATGAGCCAGGTTTTTAGTCTCTCTGATTTAATAGCCAGGAGCAGCACTGAAGGTCAATACTCAGTCCTGGTGGATGAGCAGGGCCGGGTCCTCGATATGATGGCCCGGCGGGTTTACCTGAACGATGAATTTATTGCCGCCGACAACCGGCGTTATAAAGTCATCCGCATCGAGGGGAACCGGGCGATTTGCCGGGAAATAGGCATCGAGCAGCTTTCCCTGGCCGGGGAAGGGTTTTCCGGTCCGGGGGAAGCAACCGTCCCGGTCCAGGCCAGGGGTAGCCAGACAATCGGCGTCTACCATTCCCACGATGATGAATCCTATGTCCCCAGCCAGGGTAGCGAGAGTATACCCGGCCGTGGCGGCATCTTACAGGTAGGTTCATCCTTTGCCAACCGCCTGCGCAGCCTGGGGCTCACGGTAATTCACGATGAGACTTCCCATGCCCCCCATGACGATGGTGCCTACCGGCGTTCCCGGCGCACGGCTGCAGGCCTGCTCCAGAAGGGAGCTGCGAGCATCTTTGACCTTCACCGGGACGGGGTACCTGACCCTACCTTTTACCGCCGTACTATTAACGGCCAGGATGTAACTATGGTACGTCTGGTCGTCGGCCGGGAAAACCAGAATATGGGGGCCAACCTGGACTACGCCAAAAGGCTGAAGGCAGC